>NVXL01000220.1 GCA_002746115.1 Alteromonadaceae bacterium | reverse complement strand
GTCGCAGCGGTAAAGACGCATTGCTGTGGGGTTTAACGGAATTTAACGTGACTTATAAAAACCCAGATCGTGAAGTGACAGGCTATGGCAATACTAGCTTCTTGGGTGGGCAATTTATGGCCGAGGTGTTTGGCTTTGGTATGCAGTATCAGGCCAAAATGATGAACCCTTGGTGCATTAATGAGGTCGATCGTGTGGCTACCGATTTTGGTTACCTCGGAATGCCAAGTGAGTTTCACCCTCGTTCGACTTACTATCATATGCAGATGATGAGCGAGCATATGCTGGATGAGTTCTTGCCCAGCAAGAATAATCAGGATTACGTAAAGACGATTGCGACGAGCAGTAAAAAGAGAATTGCCTTGTTGATTATGAATCAAGATCAGAATAAAGATTTTGATTTCGTGGTTAACTTTTCTAGTGGTATTAATAAAGGGGCTAAGGCTGAGGTCAGCCCACCTTTGGTGATAGAACTGGAGGGTAAATCTAGCAAGAAATTCTTGGGGAAAATCCCGGCGCAGTCCAGTGCTCTGTATGTGTTTAATAAAAAAGGCAAACTTAAAAAGCATATCTCCTATGGTGTGAAAGAGAATTTAAAGCATTTACCGCCGCTTGTTAATTAGGGGCTGTATTCTTAAGCCGAGATAGGCCATGCAAGTGCGGTCATACAATAAAGACTAAATCCTAGAGCGGGTGTTTTCTTTTAAGCGCTTGTCCAAAGGCATAATAAGCACGTCAGCCCTTGTTTTATTTGGCTTAATCAGCCGGGGGCGTTTATGGTCTTTAGGTAATCCAGGCCACAATAGTACTGCCAATTCATGTTCTTTTGGCGGACGCTCAAAAAAAGTACAGGGGTGAATCTCTTCAAGCAAGCCCGTTAAATCATCATCGATTTTATAGTCGATATTCAAGTGCGGGTCGCCGCGGTGATAGTCGATTCTGGCTTTATTCCATAGCTGATTGTATTCAATTTTTTCTGAGGAAAAGACAAACTTACTGATGGCTTTGTCAAATTTCTCTTCGGTTTTTTCCTCCAAGTCAAAGGGTTGAAAGTCTGTGCTGCCAAAATGGCGCTTAAAGCAATGTAGGCCAATGTATTCGTCTGGGGCGTAAAATAGGTCGATATTCAGTTGTGCCCACGGTTCGTTTTGGTTGGTGCAGTAAAGCAGGCTTCTTATAATATCTAGGTATTCGTCGGGTATAGCTATGGTGCAATATGGGGTATCGTTCATAGAAAATGTCTCGGAAATGTACCTATTTAAAGTTCGATAAAATGTTGTTTTAATACGTAAAAAAAGTACATCCGTGTACTAAATGGTCGCGCGCGACCCCTGCTGTAGCATTCTTATCAAGCCCTAGCGGTGCTTATTGAGTCGGTTATAAGTAAGGTGTGGAATATACGTTTTGTTGCGGTAGAGTAAAAGGGGCAGCTACGACGGGGAAGTGCTTGGTTTTACGTGAGGTGGTACTGGGCGCCAAGTTGATGATATTGGCGCTATTAAATTATGGGTTTTATTTTTTTGAAGTTGGATCATTAAGGTGAAATAGATCGAGTAAACGCGCTTTGCGTTCTTCTTGAGTTAAGGCCGGCTGCCCAGTCAGGTCGTCAGTTGTCGATTTGGCATCGTGAAAAGTAAAACTACGACCCTTAGAAAATCGCGTAGCACAGCGACGCTTTGCCACGACACAATTCATGAATTCCTTGTAATCCAGTGGGTGCAGCTCCTGATAGCACTCAAATACCCGCGTTCGTAACTCTTGAATTTTTCGTGACAACAGCATGCCTCGGTACTTTTGCATCTCCTCTAAAAATACGGAAGAATTGTCTTGCAGGTTAAATATAAATACAGATCGAAATGCAAAGCTCTGATCGAATGTGTCGCCAAATCGCGGACTCTCAATCCTCAGGTATTTCTCTGGCGTCACACCGAGAATTGCAGCGATTGATTCTATTAAAAAGCCATTGGCTATACGTATTTTTTTGAAAGTTGAGCCAACACTATTATAATACTCATAGCCGAATTTATCTAAATTTATCTTATCAGGAAAAAGAAAGTCGCTTCCGTCGTACTTTTCAAGTTTAGACAGCGGGTCTTCAGCGCCGCGACTAAGTACGCCCCACTTAAGGCAGTCGCGAATAAGGTTAAAGAAATTATCGGGGTCAAAGTCGCAAGATCGCAACATTGATTCGTAGGCTTGGGTGCTAATATCCCAGCCAGCTGCTTGCCAATAATTGTCCTTACTGCTGGCACAATATATTGCACCGAGCGGCACTTGACTCATCCATGTGATAGCGGAGAGGAGGTGCTGTTTACGTGACCGACCGTCATTACCAAAGGACTTATTGAAGTGGCGCATCAGCCAACTCGCACCAACACTCCCTGAAATTCTGTGCTCAAGAGCGGACTCTTTGATATCTTGCTGTATGGCGAGTCGGTTGAGTCCGGCGCCAAGGGAGGTGTTCAAATCTGCTTTAAAACGGTTAGAATTAAATCGCTCAATTTCGCTCTTGGACGCTAATTTTACTTTCATTTTATAACCCAAAGAGGTTTGTTGTACTAAATATATCCAATATATCGATATTCCGAAATGGGTCTAGCAATCTTATCTGCCTTCCCGGAAATATTCAATATCCCGAGAGTGTGATGCTTGTCGTTGATCTTCTGGCTAAAGAATACGCCTCTTGGAGACACCCTAGAGGCAAGTTATAAACAGAGCGCGAAATATACGTTTTGTTAAGCTTTGGCGATAGGGGTAACTGCGACGAGAACTAAGCTAGTTTTACGCGGGGTTGAAATGGGCGCCACTTTGATGATATCCGCGCTATTGTTGTCATCGAAGTCAGGGGCAAGGTTTTGATTTTGTTGTGAACTTCTCTAACTGTGTTAATAGGGGGGTAAGCAATCAAAAGGGGCAGTCTCGATCGATATTTGATGCTGGCCTTGTTGACCGTCCATTGGAGTACCCTTGGTCGAGTTATAGGGTAAATGCCTTCGGTGAAGAGAGTCGGGTGGTTGTTCCCCACGATGAATGTCACCACGGACGCGTATCGAAAATATTTCGTTCCTAACGGGGTACAATCGATCTTCCTCAGTGTTTGTAAAAATTTTTTAGTTAGGGTTTTTCATTTTAATTGTCTTTTCTAACCATTCCTTACGCAAGTAGCCGGGCTTAAGTCCAGAGCAGTCTATTGAATTATTCTTGGAATATTCCGTAAGATCAAAAAAATTGATATCGTCATACACGTCAGTATTTTTACCTACATAGTAAGTTCTGTGGGGGATTATACAATCAGCATAAATCCCTTCATATTCGCCTACGCTAGTACCGAAAACTTTAACTTCAGTGTCCGCTCGACTTTCTTTAGTCTCTTTAGGCGCTCGCGCGAATCGACCAGTAATTTCTGTAGGCTTACCGTCTTTACGATAATAGAAGCGAACGTCCTCTTCACTAATCCAGTCTTCGCTTATTGGTCGCTTTATGATGAGTACCCCAGATGGTGGAATGTCATATTGAGTCACAAGGGGGAGTGTCATTTCCTGTGGTACAATTATTATGTATACCCTCCCGATATAAGATGTAGGAAGAATGAAATCTATGGGGCTGGCTGTTTCCGCATTGTTAGCTTCTTGCGGCGAACACCCAGAAAGCATAATAATAAATAGGAAGAAACGTACCGAGATGCTCATGCCGGACTTCGTATACATAAGTTAGAAACAGCCTTCTAGTGACAGCCGTTCGAGAGCCATGCAGTGATCTTGGTTTGGGTTTTTCATGGTGAATTTCATATTCCAATTCATTATGCTGACATATTTTAGATTGTTTTTTCTGTTTTTTACTCTTGCCCACTCATCACCGACTGTACCGCCAAATAATCCATTGGAATTGATTGGTAAGCGAATAGCGCAGACAATCATGGGGATATTTGCATTTGCTGCCAAGCTTGTGGGAGCAGCGCCTTTGCGTACATGGGTTCCCAAAAATACTGAAGTACCTTTTGCGTCAACAACAAATGCTTCGCAGTTTGGAAACCCGTCACCATTTATTTCAATTACGATATCAATATGCTTATTATGCTTATCTACATCCATGCGCAATTTATAATTCACATCTAAAGTGGGTACATACGAGATATTGAATGTTTTCTGCATTGTCGCTGATCCCGGCATGGCATGATTTACCCCGCCATAGGAGCCGAATAACTTATAATACGTGATGTTGTTTTTTTGCCTGACATGAAGAGGCATTAGTAACCCTTTAGGCTTTAGGTTGCCGTTGTATTCTTTGTACTCATTAGACCAGGGGGCTTTTGAACGATCAGACAATGTGGTTCTATTGGTAATTGATTCGGTTCCTGTATCTATAGTGTAGCGGTGCCAGATACGAGATGTGATCATACTTTGATCGCTTGGCTTGTTTGAAAAGCCTCGATTATCCCCTTCGAATTTGAGGCCACTCCAGCCAAAGTCTTTTTCCGGGTGAAACGATCGAATATTAAATTCGAGCTTAGGCATTGTTGCTAACATTCATAATCCCTTGATTCTGTGTTGTATACAAAATGCATGTTACGTCATTCTGCCAAAGTTGTACGATTTTTGGAGTAAAACAACCAATGTTGGCACGCCTTTCATCTAGTACACGTTAAGAGGGGATCTATCGCGCTTCTAGACACAGGTTATTGGAAACCGTGTTCTTTTATCGTTATTGGGCGAGGCGCTGCCACCATTTAAATAGGAGCCAAAGCCGTACTGGCGCATTTCTTCAAAAGTGAGATGACGAATCCCCGGTTGAATAATTTGCGCAACTTTCTGTTTGAACGTCATTTTATTCAGAATCTGCTGAATTTTCTTTTCAACTTCAGGATTTTTTTCCGGAATACTGAGTGTGGGCCAGCGTTCGATTGAGCGTGGTGTAGAGGTTTGTGTCGAACCTAGTGAGACGGCATCGTCGGCCCTCGGATCTATAAGAGTTTTGTCGGAGTCGGAGCAACCAATGGATAATAAAACCTGGAGTGATAAAAATAAAGTGCCGAATATTCGTCGTCGATTTATGCTGTCCGGAATCATACTGTATTACCTTGGTTGCGCCTTATAGGTGGTTAACATGTAGCTATAAATGTAGCTACAACTGTTAGGGGGGGGGGTAGGGCTCGCCATTTATGTGACCCGCAGGCTTGCTCCCCATAATGTCATCTATTTTAATGCAGGTTTCCGCCGCCAGCGTGTGTGTTTTTTAGTAACTGTAAGTGATTTTTCGGTTGTGATGGTTTAGCTATGCTGAGTATAGCACTACTGACTCTAGGCTTAGGTGAAGGCCTGTTTGGTGCTTAGGTATACCAAGCGCAAATCAATTCGTTTCAATATCGTGCCCATAATTTTAAGGCCACCGGCATTACTACTAGGAATCTTTGGCAATAAAATATACGCAGCAGTCATGACGCCACAGAAAATCAGTGAAAGGATAAGAAATGCAGCCTGCCAGCCAAACTGTTGCCCTAAGAAGGTACCGATAGGCACACCTAGCACGCTCGCGACGGATACGCCGGTAAATACCACCGCTGTCGCTTTTCTGACTTGATCGGGCGGGGCAATTTTGGCAGCAAGAGCGCCAATCATAGCCCAAAAAAGTCCGTGTGCTATTGCTCCGAGAATACGGGCGCTCATTAGTACGCTAAATGACTCAGAGATTGACGATATAAAATTTGCTGCCGCCAGAATAATCATAAGTATTATGAATAATATGCGTCGTTCTACTTTAGCAACCAGTGCGGTTAAAAGTACCGCGCTAGCCGCGCCGACCCAAGCGTACCCGGTAACAGTTAATCCAATGGTGGGAATATCGTCGCAAAAGAGCCGTTGTTTAAATGCGGCTGAGGTAGTGCAGGCTTTGTTGTAATAATTGCGAGCCTGAGGTTGTCAGTATGCTCTCGGGGTGGAATTGATAGCCGAGCATACGATTTTCGTCGTCAATAACCGCCATAGGAATTGAGCCCGAATCGTTTTGATGGCGAGCAATCACGCGCAGATTGTCGGGCACGTTTGTTGCCATTAAAGAATGATAGCGGCCAACATAGAGGGGGTTTTGTAAGCCCGCAAAAATATCGTGGTCTTCCAGTGAAATAAGTGAGGTTTTACCGTGCATAATTTCGCCTGCACTGCCAATTTCACCGCCAGATTCCTGCACTAAGGCTTGATGACCAAGGCAGATCCCCAGTATCGGGAAGCAGCCTTTTACTAGGGTAATTAACGCCAGCATACAGCCTGAGTCTTTTGGGTGGCCGGGGCCTGGGGATAGTACTAGTAAAACTCGGCGCCCTTCGTTTGCGCTGGCGCACATTTTTTGATATATCACCGCTGCAGGTACATCATTACGATACACAAAAAGTTCTGCAACCATCATTTTTAGATCATTGACCAAATTGTAGGTAAACGAGTCGAAATTATCGAGTAAAAAAATTACTGGCTGATTATTCATTGCATCACTCATGCGTAGGCCTGCTTTAGGTCGCTTTCTTTTTGCTCGGTTGATACTTTCTCTGCTTGAATAGTCTGTTTAGGCTTGGGGTTAGGGCTAGTGTTATTAGGTGCGTTCTCAGCATAAGTGTATGAGCTGATAATAGCGCTAATAACGGCCTGCGCTTTTGCTCTGGTTTCATCGGCTTCTGCTTGTGGGTCGGAGTCATAAACGACGCCTGCACCCGCCTGAATGTAGGCGGTATTATCTTTAACAAATGCCGAGCGAATAACAATACAGGTATCCATATCGCCGTTGGAGGATAGGTAGCCAACCGCGCCGCCGTAGCTGCCTCGGCGTTTTTGTTCAACTTCTCGAATTAGTGTCGCGGCTTTTAATTTAGGGGCGCCGACAAGAGTGCCCATATTCATGCATGCTTGGTAAGCGTGCAGTGCGTCCAAACCCTCACTAAGCTGACCTTTTACTCTTGAGACCAGATGCATAACATGTGAATAGCGATCAACTTTTTGTAAGTTGCACACATAGCGCGTTCCTGGTACGGCGACTCTAGCGATGTCGTTACGTGCTAAGTCAACCAGCATCATGTGTTCGGCTAGTTCTTTTTTATCGCTACGTAACTCTTGTTCTATGCGGCTATCTAATTCAATATCGATTGATCCGTCTTCTTTTAGTCCTCGTTGACGCGTTCCCGCGATAGGGTAGACTTCAACGTCGTTTGTTTGGTGGGAATATTTTACGGCGGACTCGGGGGAGGCGCCGAACAGGTCGAACTCCTGATCCTTCATGAAGAACATGTAGGGGCTAGGGTTTTGCAGTTTAAGCTGACGATAAGCTGCGAATGTATCAACGCAGCTCAAGCTAAATGTACGTGATGGCACCACCTGAAAAATGTCACCTACTTGTATGTGTGTTTTTAGCTTGAGCACATCTGTAATAAACTGCTCATCGGATTTGTCGGCGTGAATGGCTGTAGTGGTTTGTTGAGTGTTTTTGGTGGGTGTATTTTTTGAAGTTAATGGCTGGTAATTGTTTTCTTTGTGCTCTTTGTTGTTTTTGTTCCTTCTGTTCCCTCTGTCCTCACTGCTTATTGTTTCACATGTGTCATCATAATATTGGTGATCTAATCGCTGGCTAGTCTTAAGTTGGTGATCGCTAATCACCATCGATTCCGCGAGATAAAACAAAAAGTCGGGGCAGCTGTTCTCGCCTGTAGGCACGTTAGGTAATTGTTCCGTGACGCCAATCATGTCGTAACCAAAAATGCCGCCTAAAAAGCAGGAGTGTTCGTGGTTACCCGATGTTTTACCTAAATCGATCAGAACTCTAAGTGCATGGAAAGGGCTAATACACTTTAATCGTGTATCTTCGTCAATGTCGTCTCCGGGTCTGTGAAAGGTAAAGTGCAGTGTTGCGTCGGTCTTTGTCGTCAAGTAATTGCAAAGCGCATCTGCGAGGTATTTCATCGCGCTAGCGGATTTAGTGGATGTCGATTCTACAAATACATTTAAACCGTGGCATTCAATGCGTAGCAAGGGATCAGTGAGTAATATGCTCTTGAGGTTGTCTTTACTATCTATTTCGGCAGATTCGAGTAATAGGCTGTTAGGCTTGTTCATTGCGCCAAACACCGCCAAGGAGTCCTCAATATAGGGAATTACTGTTGTTTGTGTATGTATTTTTATGCTCATTGGCGTCTCGTATTAAATATTCATTAAAATTTCGGCGCAAGTGCTAATTGTATTTAAAATGCTGAATTGAGTCGAAAGAGCTATGTGGTGGCAGGCGGGGCGACAAAAATAAATAACAACGCCAATAAAAGTCACACTAATGTAGTTGAGGTAAAAAGAGTACAAGGTAATATATTTCCTGTCAAATATATAATGTGCTAAGCAATATCTCATAAATGGAGTGTGATAATATTGCTCGCATATTAATGATGGATGTGTCTATTCTGTAATAAGGGCGATGTGCTGCCATCGGGTTGAGGTTTTGTTTTTTGTGTCTGCCTTAATGGTTTGGTTCAGGAGTGGTTAGGTCGCAAGCGGCTACGGATTTTATATGACGAAGGTCATTTTAGGCGACAATTTTTCTGATGGCAGTAGCTGAGGAGTGGCGCCTTATTCGACGAGATAAAAAAAGTTTAAATTTTTTAGCTTTTTCCTGTCACACCATCGTCACTTGCCCTGTCTAAGTTATTGAGAGGACGATAATAAGGCCTCGAATGCACATGTAATAACGGATACAGCCATTTAGTACTTGATAGGTCTAGCGCCGAAGAGGGGGGTGGAAGTGATCATAGTGTTACATGTTTAGTACACAACCTAACGTAGAGTAAGTGAAATCAATGAAGACGAAATTTAGTAGAGCAATAGCACTGGTTACATTGTTACTAGCGTCTTATTCAATCAATGCAGCCCAGGAAAACAAACAGATTATGAACATCGAAGAGAAAAAAGTATTGGCCACCATAGAGTCAATGACAGCAGCATTTCATGCTAAAGATATTGACGGTGTATTAAAATCTTATGCTCCAAAAGCCAATGTGGTTTTTGAGGCCGGAATGCCAATCACTGACAAATCTCAGATGAAAGAAATGTTTCAAGGCGCATTTTCAATTGATCCTAGATTTGAATATAGCGGCCATGAAGTATTTATTGCTGATGATGTCGCAGTTCATATTGCGCCTTGGGTTATGACCGGAAAAGCGCCTGATGGCACTAAGATAGAGCAAAGCGGCTTGTCTGTTGCTGTATTGAAACGCCAGGAAAGTGGTGATTGGTTAATGGTTATTGATAATCCACACGGTGGAAATTTGGAGAAGTAATCAGTCTCGGCGCCATGGTAGTGGCGCCGTAGCAGCATCCTATTAAGTGTAAAGCAATAAGTTTAAGTGTTTCAGTTTTTTGTCGCGACAGAAGATGGTTGTATACTAATTATAGTGCTATTTGTAATTATTTTTAATAACTCAACTATATGTCGACGGATACTGTTCGAATAATGAATCGTGATGGAGTTGTTCATGTCAATAGAATTGATGGGGGATGTGGGCTTAGAAGAGGCCGTATTGCCGGAAGGTAGTTCAAAGATTCTAGATGAAAAACAGAGTTTTAGTAATAAAAGTTTTAGTAATAAAAGTTTTAGTAAAAATAGTTTTAATATTGAAGAGTACTGGTCTTCAATCGATCAGTTAGAAAACGATTATAATATATCATTCGTTCGTATGGATTTTGGATTGCCGGGTATTCCGCCCAGTAAATTTTGTATTGAAGAACATTGTAATGCACTAAAAAATGGCACCACAGCGATTAACTATCCTCCTTATTCGGGGGATCCTGAGTTAAGAAAGCAGTTCTCGATATTCCTAGCAAACAAGTTGGCTATTGAGTGTGATAAAAACGATGTTGTTGTTACCTGTGGTGCAACGCAGGCTCTGTTTGTAGCGCAATATATTGCAGCAAAATGTAATGGCAATGGCCGCATACTTTTTCTTACACCGACTTACCCGCCAATGGTGGAGCAATGTAAATTACTTGGTTTACAAGCTTTGACCTTGGAGGTCGGTAATAATCGAGGCGCAGGTTTAGTTGACGAAATATCGGCCATTTTTGAACGTGAGAAAATTGACGCTATTTGCTGGGCTAGCCCAAACAATCCATCTTGGGTAGTGCTGGACGAGACTGAGCTGCAAGGTATTGCTGAAGTTTGTAAGCGGCACGAAGCAATTGCTATTGAAGACCTTACTTATCTTGGTATGACTGATGTAAAAATGAATGACGGAGAAGTATTCCCTAGTATTTCACAATACTACGATCGTTATTTCTTAGTGTTAAGTGCGTCAAAGATGCTTAGCTATGCTGGCGAGCGTCTAGGGTTTTTAACCGGATCAAGAGCACTTATGGATGCAAATGTCCAAACTAATTCTGATGTCGAGGGGGGCGGTGAGGGCAACGTACGTCGTTTTAGTCGATCGCTGGTTTTTAATTTGTCGGCAGGTTCGCCTTATAGTGCTCAGTCTGGAATTCGTGAAATCTTTAAGCTTGAAAATAACGGTACGATAAGCTTGAAGGAAATTCTGTCGGAGTATGTGGACAGAGCAAAGCGTTTGCGAGGTATGTTGAGCCGGTCAGGGTTTTATGAAATATATGACAATGAAAACCCTGACGGATTTTATGTCTGTTTTGGCTACCCTAATATGGGTGGCGAAGAGCTTTGTAATGTACTTATTGAATATAATATATCGGTTCTTCCGTTGACAGTGTTTTTAAGTAAACGAACTGACGGTGTTCGTGCTTGTGTGGGCCGCCTAAGTGAGGCTAAGTTCCAAGAGTTGGAGTTAGCATTGGAAAATTTTTCTGGAGATCGCAATAATGTCAAATGCAGCAGTAAGCACTGAAACTCAGAATGTTTGGAATGTGAGAAACTTAGATGAGTGCCCTGAGGTGACTCTCGAAGGTTTCAAAATGTACCGTATTCTAGATGGGGCTGGGTTTGCAAATATGGGTTGCGAGTACGTTGTCATAGAGCCCTATAAGGTGCTGGAGCCTCATTTCCATAGGAAGGGGCACGCGGTTATTTTGGTGATTTCTGGCAATGGTTTTGTATCTGTCGGTGATGAGAAGTACCCATTAAAAGAAAACACCCTGATAAATATTCCGCCCGGTACTGAGCATGGTTTAGAAGCTGGGTCGGAAAGTTTGGTCGTATATGGATTTCAATCCCCAGCGATTATTGATGATAATGATGATGCGGATATATTCTTTAGCCGTGATAATCGCAAGGGTATTGTTTATCGATAATATTTATTGACGTAGTTTTTGTTCGCGCAATAAATATTAAAACTCGCATTAAAACATAAGTGTTAACTGAAATTTCAGAAGTAAAACCCCGTACTGACAAAAGATTTTGTTGGTCGAAATTTTCCTGTGTGAAACTGTGTTTCACTAAGCCGAATTTTCTAAACCGTATTGTTAAAATTAATTTAAATCAAATAAAACTAAACTAAGAGAGTATGTCATGCAAACTAACGTAGACGATTCACGTTTCAACATCATTGCCGAGTCTTATGAGTACGCCATTGCCAACTATCCAGACGCGCGTAAAGATGGCGATTGGCTAATTGATCAGCTAGATATTCAAGATAAAGACGTTATCTTAGAAATATCAGCAGGTACCGGTTTTTTAACTGAAATGATTGCCCAGAAAAATAAAGGCGGAAAACTATACGCTCAAGACATTGCCCCTAACACTCTTGAGTTAAACAAAAAGAAAGTCGGACACAATAGCCATGTTCAGTACTTGCTGGATATTGCAGAGATCCCAGATAACTCTTGTGATAAATCTGTCACCTTGGGTGGTTGGCACCATATGGAAGACCAGATCGCAGTTACCAAAGGCGCACTTAGCAAAATTAAGCCAGGCGCTATCTTCTGCATGGGTGATTTTGTCGATGCTTCAAGCACTCAGCTCTATTTTGATGAAGTCGTTGACGATATCACCTCTACCGGCCACCAGGCGCTCTTCGCGTCACGTTCACGCCTAATTAATATTGGTCGCTTTGCCGGTGCCTCCAAAACAGAAGTTGAAGAGTTCGATGTACATTTTAACTTCAAGAGCTGTTACGAAATTGGTGAATTCTTCCAGAAGGTTTTCTGCTTAGATCAAACACCTGAAGAGACCTACAAAGACGTCGCTAAGTATTTTGAAATTAAAATTCTTGAAGGCATGCTTACAGTAATGGTGCCCTATATCTACGCCAAATTCACTAAGTGAGGTAGTTCGGGATGTTAGAGGGTGATGTTATTCGATGCGATTCTATACTGGTTTTTGGTGCGAAAGATCACATTGGTAGTGAGCTGGTAAAGCACATCAAAAAAGTGGCGCCTCATATTAACCTGAGATTAGCGACACATAAGATGGAGGGCTTACTGACGCTCAAGAAGATGTTTCCGGAAGAGGAGGTCGTCTGCGCTGATTTTTTTGACAAGCCATCTTTACTTGCAGCGGTGCAAGGGATGGAAGGCATTTTTCAAATTTCTCCAGACGTTTTCCATGAGGATAACCTTGTAAACAATATGCTGGACGTTTGTGAAGCGGCCGGGACGGTTAAGCATATTATTCGCATATTAGGGACGCCTCCTGGGGCGACCTTGGATCTTCTCCCTAAAGCGTTGAAAAAGTTTCGCTACTACCCCGCGATGCAACACCTGGTGGCAACCCAGCGTTATCAAGACTCTGATTTGCCGGTAACGTTTGTTAACGTCGCAGGCTACTATATGGATGACTTTACTAGAATGTTTTCTCCCTCGCTTTATGAGGAAAAAACTATTCGTGTTGCATTCGATAAACGCTTAGCTTGGGTCGATCATGTTGATGTTGCACAGGTGAGCGCCGAGCTATTGTTGTCGTGTAAGCCTGAGAATTTTAGGAAAATCATTGATTTAACTGGCCCCGACATCCTTAAGTTTAGCCAGGTAGCCGAGCTCTTTACTAAGACCTTGGGAGTTGAGGTCAGCTACGACGGTGATGAGCAGCGCTTCTTCCAAGCCATTAAGCCGGTATTTACTGCGCTGTGGGGCGAGGCTGCGCCGGAATACTTTATGAAGTATTTTGAATGGGAGACTGAGCACGACCACATGTTCAAAGTGACCGGTTTTGTAAAAGAAATATTAAATCGTGAGCCAACATCCTTCAGGGCGTGGATTCTTAGAAATGAGGACTTATTGATGGATAAATGGGGAATGCTAGAAACGGTCTAGTCCGTAATTACATTTTCGGCCAGTGCTCTGGCTACTTCTGTAGGCGACTTGTTTGATTTGTATCGACCAAGTCGACTTTTTTATGTCATAAAATTTAGAGGGGAATGAGATGATTACTCAATACGCGGATGGTGTCATGCGGTTTCGGTGGCCGATTGTCGTTACTACATTATTGTTGGTTGTGTTGGCAGCGGCGGGCGTGAAAGGCTTGGCTTTTTCAGATGATTATCGTGTCTTTTTTGGTGAGGGCAATCCCCAGCTAACCGCCTTTGAGGATATGCAGGATACCTACGATAAATCCGACAACGTATTGATGTTAGTAACGCCCAAGCAGGGCAGTGTATTTACTAAAGAAACCCTAGCCAGTATTGAGTGGTTAACAGAGCAAGCATGGCAAACGCCTTATTCTAATCGGGTCGATTCGATTACCAATTACCAGCATACCACTGTGATGGGGGATGACCTGGAAGTGGCGGACTTAGTGGTTGACGCCCAGAATTTAAGTGCAGAGAGCCTAAAAAATATCGAGCAGGTCGCGCTTAAAGAGCCTGTTCTAAAAAATCGCTTGGTTAGCCTCGACGGTTCGGTAACGGCGGTTAACATTGTTTTTCAGCTCCCCGGACGGTCACTGACGGAGACGCCAGAGGTGGCGGCTTTTGTACGTGATTTAGCGGCTAAACTGGAGCAGCGCAATGCCAATCTGGAGCTGCGCTTAACGGGCATGGTTATGCTTAATAATGCCTTTGGAGAAAGCTCTCAACAAGATATGGCCACGCTAGTGCCTATTATGTTTTTAGTGGTGATTGTGACCTTGGGATTGTTGTTGCGCAGCGTGTGGGGGATTTTGGTGACTGTCGTTGTGATTATGATGTCGATTGCTACCGCGATGGGAATTTTTGGTTGGTTTGGTTTAAAGCTCACACCGCCTTCGGCCTCTGCGCCTACCATTATATTAACGATGGTGGTGGCAGATGCTGTGCACTTGCTGGTAAGTTTCTTTGCTGAGATGCGTAATGGTCTAGTAAAGCGTGCGGCGATGGCGGAAAGTATTAGGATCAATATGACACCGATATTTCTTACCTCAATGACGACTGCGATTGGTTTTCTGACGATGAATTTTTCTGATGTACCGCCGCTTCGTGATCTTGGCAATATTGTCGCCGTTGGGGTGCTTGCAACATTTGTTATTAGCGTTACTTTTTTGCCAGCGCTAATGGTGATTTTACCTGTGCGCACGCCGAGTAAAGCAGATCATAAATCGATGCTATTAGCGAGTTTGAGTGAGTGGGTGATTAGCAAGCGCAAGCCCCTGCTTTGGGGCTCTCTGGCAGTGAGCTTTATTTTTATTAGCCAGTTACCTAAAAATGAAATTAATGACGAGTTCGTTAAATATTTCTCGACCAGTGTTGATTTTCGTAATGATTCAGATTATGCATCAGAAAATTTGATTGGCCCTTATTCATTAGAATTTTCGTTTCAGTCTGGGGCTCCTGGCGGTGTTTCGGAGCCCAAATTTTTAGCCAATTTGGAAGCCTTTGTTGAACATCTGTCGAGCTACGATTCGGTCACGCATATTTATTCAATAATCGATACCATGAAGCGGCTAAATAAAAATATGCACGGTGACGATTCGTCCATGTATCGCTTGCCAGAGAGTCGCGAGCTGGCTGCCCAATATCTGTTGCTCTACGAAATGTCTTTACCCTATGGCTTAGATCTCAATAACCAGATTGATATAGACAAGTCATCAACGCGTATTGTTATATCGATCAAAAATATGAGTTCAAATCAGGTCTTGGCATTAGAGGACTCTGTTAATCAGTGGCTGGTAAAAAATATTGTCGATTATCAGGTGACTACAGCGAGTACTATTTTAATGTTTTCCCATATTGGTTATCGTAACGTGCGCAGCTTGATTGGTGGCGCAGCCATTGCGTTGGTGATGATCTCTGTGATTCTTATTATTGCTTTACGTTCTTTTCGAATGGGGCTGATTAGCCTAATACCGAATCTATTACCTGCTGGGGTAGCTTTTGGTTTATGGGGGCTTATTGGTGGTCAGGTGGGCATGTCTGTATCCATTGTGGCGGGCATGACCCTGGGGATTATTGTCGATGATACCGTGCACTTTTTAAGTAAGTATATGCGCGCACGTCGGGAGAAGAACTTTAATTCGGCGGACGCTACGCGCTATGCCTTTACTCATGTTGGTGTAGCGCTAGTGGTGACGACGATCGTGCTGGTTCTTGGGTTTATGGTTTTGACCTTATCGACATTTAGAATGAATGCCGATATGGGCATTGTGACGGCAATTACGATTGCGGCAGCCTTGGTGATTGACTTTTTGCTACTACCGCCTTTGTTAATGGCGCTGGATACTAACAAGGAGGCCGCAAAGGTTACGAGTAATACTGAAGACGCGACCGCCGAAGTGTATTTGACCTCCAGTGGTGAGTCTAGTGAGGTTTCTTAATGACGGTACATTTCCAATATAAATTTTCATTCGGTTTTTATTCAATTTTTCAAAAAATTATGGAGCGGATTATGAATATAAATATATCTTTGCATGCTCAATATCTATCTCAGTTTAAATCAACGCTTAGGTTTAAATCAAAGCCCAGGTCTAAATTTAAGCCTAAGTCAAAATTTGGATCTCTGATTTCAGTGGGGATTGTTAGTTTATTGGCGCTGAATATTTCCTACGTTAATGCCGGTGTAAAAGAGAAAGGAAGAACGATTGCGGAGGAGGCTGAGCTGCGTGACCGAGGTTGGCAGGATACTAGCGCCAATCTTGAAATGATGCTGTACAACAAAAAAGGTCAAAGCAGTCTACGTAAGCTCAGTATTAAAACATTGGAAGTGGAAGGTGACGGCGACAAGAGCATAACGACCTTTAATTACCCTCGTGATGTGCAAGGCACGGCGTTTCTTTCATACTCGCATGCCTTAAAGCCCGACCAGCAATGGCTGTTTCTGCCAGCTTTAAAACGGGTTAAACGTATTGCTTCGGCCAATAAGTCTGGGCCTTTTTTGGGGAGCGAGTTGGCCTATGAGGATCTTGCATCATTTGAAGTGGAAAAATACGACTACGAGTATCTAAAAGACGAGAAGCTCAATGGCGAAGATACGTATGTTGTCAGATTCCTACCAAAATATGAATATTCGGGTTACAAATATCAAGAGGTTTGGATTGATCAGGCGGAGTATCGTTTATTAAAGGTTGATTATTACGATCGAAAAGGTGCGAAGCTTAAAACCATGCTGTTAAACGGTTATAATCAGTATTTGGATAAATACTGGCGTGCCGATGAGTATGTTATTAACAACCATCAGACGGGAAAGAAGACGGTATTAAAATGGCGGGATTATCAATTTCGTACGGCTCTGCTTGATAAGGACTTTGATAAAAATAGCCTGAAGCGGGCACGCTAGTTGTCGTGTCTATTGAGACCGTAAAATGAACCGTGTATTTACTAGCATGATCTACCCGACACTTGAAATGATCCGCTCTTAATGCGGTCATTTCAAGCACTGCTACATCGTAAAAACCCTATAACAAGTACTACTTAGGTCGAGCGGCATTAATAAACGCGGCGACTTTATTCGGATCTTTTCTACTGGCTTGCGTAGGTTCAATATTAGTGAGCGTAAATGAGTCAACGCCCCAAGGCTTTACCACTCGAATAGCCTCTGCGACATTATGCTGATGCAGGCCTCCAGCTAAAATAATCGGGATGTTAACGCGCTTAACAAGTTCTGCACTGATTTTCCAGTCGTGCGCCTCCCCTGTTGCGCCAATGCCGTAGGGGTGGTCGCTATCATCGCCTTTACTATCCAGTAAATAATAATCGCATACTCTTGAATAACTTTGTGCTGTGTCAATCGCGTCTGGCAGATTAACGGCAATGGCTTGCAGTATTTTGACCCGGTGACCGCCGTCGTGCTTTATATGTGCAATATCACTAATGGCTATTTTGTTTTTACCGGCCAGATGGACAATGTCGGGTTTAACCTTTTCTATCATCGCAGCGACTTCTTCTGGATCAGTGGAAAAAGACAGTGCAACCTTGCTAACGCTTGTTGGTAGTGATTGGAATATTTCACCGATTTGATCGAGCGTCGGCAGTGTTCCGCCGGTATAATCGACATCGTTAATAAGTGTTTGATCGGCGGCAAAGCCGATAAAGTCGGCGCCAGCGCGAGCGCACATCAGTGCGTCGCGATGGTTGCCAGCACCAATATATATTTGTACCTTGACTGACATAATACATAATACCTTTGATGGTGTAATGTTGGTTTGTTTATGGTTTAGTTAGCCCGGGCTTAATTAACTATAGTCCGCTACGGCTTTCGATTTAGCTGCCCGTGTGATCTGATGGTTGTTCAGGCTAGGCTCCAAGTCAATGGACATTTTTGTACCAGCCTTACCCACGGCAATTCCTGAGAAGTATTCGCCAAAATCGGCCTCTAGGCAATTGCCTAGTTCACGTGCGCAGCTTTCGTCTTTTGCAAACATAAAGAATCCAGGGCCTGCGCTACTCATGCCAGCGTATAGTGCGCCTTTTTCTTGCATGTAAACATTGAGATGTTGTAACACCTCAGTCTTGTAAATACCTTCTAAGACTTTCATGTTGCTCATCTGATTCATCTCCCAGCCTAATTCCAGCACTAAGGGAAGATTGTTACTCAGTAGCGCAGGAGTCATCTTGTTTTTAATAAAACGCTTAAGGTCGGCACCGTATTTTCTTTCACACTCAGCAAAATGGCTTGCTACTAGTGCTGTTTCGGTATCACCCGACAAAGTCTCGTCTTCTCCGTACTGCTGTAAAATGTCACCTGTAAGTTTAACTCGGTCACCAACTGCGGTGACTACCCAAAGGTTCTCGCTATTTACATTTCCTACGTAACGACCCTGACCGTACCGTGCATCTACCCAGACTAGACCGCCGTAAATAAAGCAAGCCTCGCCGACGCCGGTGTCTAAACCAAAATAAAGATTTTCACCATCGGGGGTATTTTCAACGTAATTTTGAGTAACGATGTCCCACACTTCATCGCTTGAAAACGGACAGCCAAAAAGTGCATTCAGCCCGGCTATGACCGCAGTATTAAATGAGACGTTAGAGCCAAATCCACTGTGCTTGTGTTTAATCTGTTCGCCTTGGTCAACCGCAATATTGTCGGCGTTATAACCAACGATTTTACAAAATAGTTTAACTAAATGTTCACATGAGGGTTTGGTGCAGCTCCCAGGTTTAGACGATATTTTTACGCTGATCTGGTTGCGTACGGTATCAGTGGATATGCCTAAGCCACCACCACCGAGGCCCGGAGCCATTTTGGTGAAATCCAAGACTCCAAAATGTAGGCGACCAGGAATATTTACGGTAGAGCGTAAATACAAGGGGGCGGCATTACGCTTCCATGAATCTCTGATGTGTAATTGTTTTCCGGGTCGAAAAATACGTTCATTATATTCTTTAGACATTGTTTTATAGAATCCGTAGTCAGAAACGGCCTGACAATGATGCTGTACAGGCCGTGTTGGTTAGAAAATTGTTCGGGTGATTAGCCCAGAATTTATTTTATTGGTCGATTAGCTCACCGCGAAATGCAAATTCAAGTTGTGAATGAGAAACGGCGCCAGTAATTAGGGAAACGGTACCGTCGTCGTTGCGTAGGGTTGGGGTGCCAGGTAGGTCACCGTAGGTTTGATGATCAGTGTGTAATACGATAGAGGCTTGGAGTAATGGGTTGGCTTGATCTTTATCCATTGGGCAGAAATTCAAAACACGTTTCCAGCTAGCGTTACCGCTTCCGTCAGTAACAAATACGTTGGGTGATCCTCCCAGAGGGCGTGCTTTTGGTGTGGCGTAAAGTGCCCATACGGTATAAATTCGGTTAGGAATTAGGTCTTTCATGTACATGGCGATTTTTGCAGTGCCATTACTCTTACAGCTTACAGTGGCTTTACCGCTGGCGGCGATCCAATCACCAAGGGTAATTGGATCACTAGGGTGGGCTTGAGAAGGTTCTTGTTGATCGACTTCCAATATGTCTTTTACCGCCATGCGTGTTTTTCCGTCAAGGCTGACATTTTCTTTAACGTCACGCAGGGGCACATTTAAGAATGTTGGATCGATATCGCCTAATTGCAGTCCAAAAATGGATGCAAAGATGGGGTCAACAGCTGAAGCCATAAGGGCATCATTAGGGGTGTTTTCATCAATTTCTAATGGGTAGTCGCCGTCAGGGTTGTAAGCGGCAACATTATAAAATCCAAAAGAGCCAACCGAGTCTGCACCAAAGTCGCGTAGTGGCTTGCCTCTGAATTGGTTTGAACCAGTCACGTTGTCGGCATAGAAGACTTTAAATCGATCTGATTTGTGGTCTTGCTTGCCGTGAGTCTCGGCAAGGGCTGAGCAAGTACCAAAGCTTGCAGTGAGGCAAGCAGCAAGGATAATCTGGGTTTTTTGAGTTTTACGGAGCCAATGCTGGGCGGCGTTGAAAAGTGTTGTTGTATTTAACATAAGTGTTCTCTGATTGTTGTCAGTTATAGTTAACGGTAGAAATTAAAATTATTTTTTAAAAGCTGTTACTAACGCTTTCTTAGTCGGTGACAGGCTAGAGTGATGTCGTGAGGTGGTTTTTCCAAGGCATATCTATAAGCTTGTTCGGCCATGGGTTTAGAGCAACCCTGTACCAAGGTCACTCGTCGATCTGCTTTAATATTGTGAAATGTTTGCTGCTCGCCGTCCGGCCACTCAACATGTATATAGGAGCGCTTGCGTGTATCCCCCAAGCCAAAATGTAGAATACGCTCACTTTGAGAATAAGCGCTACCGCCGCCATTAATTGAGCGATATTGAGTGGCGGGTTCTGCCGGTCCGTAATGGCTAATTTCTACACGTGCACCAACGGCATTACTGTTAGATCCGCGAGCACCAGTAATGGCACTACCGATCAGCCGTACTTGAGACCAGTGGTTGCGTGTTTTACTGTGATTTTCAAAAACAGAAGGTTTTCCTGTTTCAGGCCTACCACCGTAGGGCACATTGACAACATAAAAATCCATATTGCCGTCTTTATCCCAATCGGCAGTGGCTGCGCCACGTGCGTCTAGGTAAAAACCTTGGCTGTCGACATTCTCTGCACCGGCAATGGCGGTAGCATCAAAGAAGGTCTCGTCACCGTTGTTCATAAATAGTCGTCCGGGACCTGCGCCCTTTTCACTTGTTTCGATCACGTCAATCGGGGCAAAGTTTTGTGCAAGGTAGATATCTTGTAAGGTATCATTATTGAAATCGGCAAACATGGTTCCCCAAGAGAACTCTTGTGGAAACTTAACATCAGCACTATCCCCTACATCCGTAAAGGTGCCGTCGCCGTTATTACGGAATAATGTTGGCCATGGGATATCCCAAGTCACGCGTGGTGGCACTACGATCGAAGGTGCATCAGGCGAGCGTGTTATTTCAAGGTCACTAATATTACTGGCGTAAATATCTTGAAAGCCGTCATTATTGTAATCGCCAACAGCCATTCCCATCCACGCGCCGTATTCTTTAACGTCGCCAGATACCTCGGTAACGTTAGTAAATGTGCCGCCGTCGTTTCGGAATACTGATATTGGCCCTTGTTCATGGCCGTAGAATACGTCCATATCATTGTCGTTATCATAATCGAATGTGACAACAGCCCAAGTCGAATAGTCGTCGGCCAGACCAATCTCTTCGGTAACTTCGGTAAAGGTTAAATCGCCATTGTTATGATAGATATGTGAGCGTGTAGTGGGGTTTGTTCGGTTTGCGGCAGGGTTGAAAAAATCCATATCAATCATGCGGCCAACAATAATGTCCAAAAATCCGTCACTGTCGTAATCAAAAAATCCGACAGATGTGGTAAATCCAGGCTCATTAATACCACTAAGGTCGGTGATGTCGGTAAAGGTACCATTTTTGTTGTTTAAATAAATACGGTCTGGAGCATCGTTGGATTCAATACCATCCCCCATGGTAGCCATGTTGCCAACATAAATGTCGTCGAAACCATCATTGTTAATGTCTCCAATACCTATACCGGTGCTTGCTCCGGTATCTGCAAGGCCTGCAGACTTGGCGACGTCGATAAACGTACCATCACCTTGGTTTTTATATAACGCGTTAGGGAATCCGCTACCGTTACTGAGGTAGATGTCCACCCATGAGTCGTTGTCATAGTCAATAAAAGCGACCCCGGGCATAAACGAGAAGCCTTCGATCGTATACTCGGGTGTAAATTTCTGCTTAATATCTGTAAACGATAGTGTTTCCGCTTCTGGGCTGTAGCTAAAAGCTGAGGTGGCACTACCGCAAAGTAAAAGCAGGAGATTTTTGTAGTTTATTTTCATGTTTTCTCCACTGTAAATCATAATGAGTCCAATCCGCCGTATGTCAGTTGGTATCGAGCACTACGCACTCCCCCCCTAAGCCTGAAAACGGTCAGTTTTAATGGTATTTAATTGTTGATACTTTCTTGTTGCTACTTTCTTATGATAAGTCGTCTCTTTTTTATCTTAATTATTCTTAATAGCGCACGTAATTTCCTATGAGAAGGTGTTTTTCCTGTAGGTAAAAGCGTGTGTTATAGGTTTAGACAAGAGTGGTGATGGAGGTGTGACATCAAAAAGCGAAAAAGATAAAAATAAAATCAAATCACCTCAAACAATTGCAAATTGCTGAACTAACAATTATGCTGGGTCGTAATTCGGTGAGCAGTGCTTCCTGGCACGAAAATAATTTGTACCGATATTAACGTGTTATATATAGTAATTTATTTAAATTTTCTGTACTACTGATAAGTACATCTATTCAACCTGGATTTAGGATACTTTTATGTGTAAGAGCCGACTAATCACTATCATTTTGGCTGCCCTTAGCCTAAGCCCTTTGGCGGATGCCAAGGATCAACAAAATTTTCGCGGCGTTATCACCGGTTATGCCGCCCATGGGGTCAATGTTTTTAATAACCACACCTTAGTGGATTACACAAGCGAATTCCCGTATGCACCCGGGTTAAACGAAATTCCTGCATTAACCGAAATTGGTTATTTTCAGCCCGGCGCAGACGATGCGGGAACGATTACCGATGAGACTGATAGCAATCTTCCCGTGGCAACATCCTCCTCGCTGGCTCGATTCTTTGGCGTCGTGGATTTTGTTGATCCGAGCAATTTTAATCAATCATTAGACCTCATCGGGTCAAACTTGATGGGCTACCAAAGTACCACTGATCGTGGTTTATTGGTGCCTTTCGAATTAGCAGGCCCTGGGGATACCTACGTTGCAGGCGGTGTAAACAGTCGACCTACTGTGGGTGAGTGGGGTGAGATTAGCGGCGTTGCTCGCATTCGTTGTGATGATGATGGCGGTGTGGTTGAGATTTCCGTTAGAGACGCCTTCCCTAATCAGCTGTACAGCTTGTGGGATATTGGCGTGTTGAATCCTAAAACAGAATCCGAAGTGGTTTACTCCACGCCTTTTGGTGGTTTACCGAATGTGATGACTACGGATGAAAATGGTTGTGGCTATAAAAAAATCACTACACCATTTTGCCCTAAACGTTCATGTGCCGAAGGTGAAGCTTCTTGTAGTGCATATATATCGCTTTTCTATCATTGGGATGACCAAATCTATGGTGGCGCGGCAGCAAATACTTTTGGTGGCCTACCTTTAGGTGTTTTGGGGGGGAATCATATTGTTTGGCCAATGGCTGGTACAGCAGTAAATGAGCCTGCCAACGAATTTAAGTCACGTTCATTGCAGTGTGGTAATAAAAAGAATGGCCATTATGGTCGTCACCATGCGCGCTTTAATAAGAAGTAATATTACAGGACAATTTAATTATGGTTAAAGCTCTATTGTCGACACTATTTATTGTGTCTCTACTAGCTCATTCGGGTCATGTGTTAAGTGAAAATACCTCAAGTAAGCATAGCGTTAGTCTTAAAATATCGAATACGACACAGGGACCTTTTTGGCCTCCGAGTGCGGTGGTTGACCAAAATGGCGATTTTGTAGTAGTTGGTACGGTATTAACTGAGACCGAGGCGGGCCTTGTTATTCCAATGAATAATCAGGCTGCGCTGGTATCTAAGCATACGGTACCGCCATTAGACGCAAACGGAGTAGAGGATTTCTCAAATCCGTTTGCGGCGCCTTATGATGTGATTCGCTATTTAGACTTATCTCCAGGCAGTGCTGATTTGGATATTGTGTTATACACCAATTCCTACGGTCCACCCGCTGGCGATTTCGGGGGCGGTGCGCGTGTTCCGCGTGAAGGAGAGACGCAATATAATCTGAATATGCTTGCGGGTTTCCCTTGTGCTGAGGTTTTTCCGGCGGAGTCACAAAAATATACCTACACGCGCCCTAAATTCCCTTTGCATAAAGCGCCTGTCCCTGGTTTTCAGGGGGATGGTGTGATGTATGATATTAATAACGGTATTGATTTTGTGCCTAATCTGCGCTCGGGCTCTAATTGCCCTGCTCATGGTTGCGAGGGGGAAGATCCGGTTGATGACGCATTAGATAAACCGATTACTTTAGGCGATTGGTTGAAGGTTGACTTACGGTTAAAAGTCACGTTGAGTGATTATGACGTTAGCAAGAAGGCTTACACCTCAGCCACTTTTGATATTCGTGGTAGAAATTTATTGCCGCATTCGGTTTATCAGGTGATGGCTTTTAGGACAAATAGTTTTGTGCCTATGCCGCTTCCAAAATTACCTGATCCACTAGCTTTACCGCAAATATTACTAAGTGATGAATTTGGGCGTGCGTCTTTACGTCGTAAAGTTAAGAACCCTTTTCCAGCGTCTGAAACGGATGACGCCGGTTTGCGTATTCAGGGTTTGGTTGTTACTTATCGTTCAGACTTCCAAAATTCCGGTGCCTGTGCTTTACGCTTGGGTCCTGGTGTGGAGGTGCATGCGGTGGGTAGTACTTTAAGTGAGTTCCCAGCAGGTATTACCAATTTCGTGACGGTACCTTAAGTAAAGCCCCATTTAGCTGGCATTGTTGTAGCTAAATGGGGTAGCTGAATAGGCGGTATAAATTTAGCTTACCTCATCAGTATTTATAGATAATAATTCTTCTTTTAACCATGTAGAAAAGGCATTTTTGTTACCGTCAGTGCTGCTTGTCTGGTGCAATAGTGCGGCGCTCCGCATATCTTTTATATTGCGAATTTTCTCTAGTATAATAGGGAAATTATCGGCTGATTCTTGAGATGTTGAAAATATATAATTTCCAGGATCTAAGCGCTTAGTCGCAATTGCTTTGCTGACTCGACGGTTACAGCGGCAGGAATTTTCAGGGTTGATTAGGCCGCAGTTGCCTTGCATAAAGGCATTTACTTTATCACGAGAGCGAGAAAGGCGTTTTCTGTAGGTGGCGACTTGAACTTCCAGTATTGTTGCTGCTTCGTTGTGATCGAATTCTAAAATTTCTCCCATAATATAGGATAAACGTAAGTCTCCTTCGAGGCATTGAAGCATGGCTGAGGTGCAGCCAGTGCGTATTTCTTCGAGCATGCGGTGGTAGTCAGGTCGAGACTGATAGTCCTCTGGAGCTTCCGCTAAACCGTCTTCTAAGTCAGCAGAGAAATCCTCAAAGCTCAGTTTTGGCTCTGAAGCTTGCTTGCGAATATTAATTAGTGTGTTAATTGCGATACGGTGAGCCCAGGTCTCGAATTGGCTGTCGCCTCGGAATGTGTGCAGGTTTTTAACGATGCGTATCAGGATTTCCTGACATGCGTCTTCGGCATCATGTGGGTGCCACAAGTATTTTACGGAAATGGCATAAAGTCTATTTCTTATTTTGCTGATAAGTTGGGACATAGAATCTTTATTGCCGTCACGCGCTTCGGTAACAAGTGCTTCGTAATTGGTGGTTTGTGCTTGGGGCATTTCTTTATCTCTAAATAAGTCGAGGTGGTGCTTTGTTTTATTTTAAATTTCCATATAGTGAACTCGTATATCTATGTTGATAATTGTTTAGAATTACAGCAAGTTATCTTTATAACTTTTCGGACTATACGAATTTGTGAGCAGGGTACATTGATCCTATAATACTGTCAAACATGGTAATTATATGTAGCTATAGCTTGGGGTTGGCAATATAAATCGGCTGATATTTATATTTTTTTAGGCCGATTCAGGCTGTTCACTGGGGTGTTAAAGTTAAAATGATGATAACGGCGCCATTTTATTTTGATGTGGCACCTAATGCCACATTAATTGAAATGTTGAGTGTAAATTAAGGGTGATTTTTTGCTGATGTCTTAGGTGGAACTATAAATTCTTTTCTAGTTAGCTAGCTTAGCTTCTCAATTTTAGTGAGTGGGCTTCAGTTAAATAGCGTCTTCAGTGTGAATTCCCTAGCGGTACGTAGCGGCGGCGCCAAGGTTGTGGGACGGGAGTTTTATCTTCAGGTATGTTTTCACGCGATAAAATGAAATCGTTGAAGTTATTATTCAGGCAGAATATCTTACACTGGGTATTGTTGCTTAAAAGGTAGGTAGGTGGGTAGAGATTCACCATGGGTAGGGAATAGCCGATTGCGGAGTTGCTTGATCGGTGGTATTGGGAAGGGGAGCTAAATGCTCGACTTTACCCGATTAGGATCCTGCTTTAAAAAATATAAATGAAGCTAATGTCGATCCTATTTTATTCATAATGATTGTAAAGTGTTCAAACGCCGGTGTTTGGCGAATTGTTGTTGGTGTTGTTTTTCAAGCGCCGACAGCAGCGATTTGTTAACTCTTTCCAACATAAATGCCTTGAGCATTGTTTCCGAGTGTTCATTTGGAAAATGAAATACCCTTCGTTTAGCTAGGTCATTTATTTCTGGAGCTAACTTTGGTAGGCACCTCAAAGTGTGCAAGGCAAACTTATGCTTCGAGATTAGATATGGAACAACAAAATAGTGTTTTTCATCATATTGTACATCTGTATATATTCCCGAACTCTCATTTGAAACGAAAATAGGCAGTCCATCCACCATCTCCTTTACTAGTGATAACCCGGAGGAAGCCGCTCCAGAGCGGAAGTGTCTTTCGGG
This sequence comes from Alteromonadaceae bacterium, assembly GCA_002746115.1. GTDB lineage: Bacteria > Pseudomonadota > Gammaproteobacteria > Pseudomonadales > Cellvibrionaceae. Next base: position 2,363 of record NVXL01000220.1, on the reverse strand, counting down.
CTTCGAGGCTCACGCCAAAACAAGCGGCTGAAGCGGCTAATAAAATGCGCAATGAAATAATGGAATTTGCTAGGGTTAAAAGTAGTGACTTAGGGCGAGCTAAGGCAATGTCTTTAAACGCCAAAGGCCTTAACCTGGATGATCTAACGAATAAATACGCAAAGAAAATGTTTAAATCAGCCTTTGATGTAACTGTTAAGTAAAGTAAAAGAACCTGCTTGACCTCCGGTTTCAGGTGGTGAAATCACACCGCAGGCTAAGATATTATATTTTTGATGTTTGACATAAAACTTTAGCCTCAAAGTTGTTAGTTGTCAGGATTTGGCTCATAAATACTTGTTGAGTCGGTTGATATTTTGGGTAGCCGCCAACGTCATTTTGACTGTCAATGATTTTTCCACTTCTGTCTAAAACGCTCTTTTTAATTCTTAGGTCAATATCGTTCGGGTCCCAAGGGCGAGCACCCGCTTGGTTTAATATCTGACAGAAATCATCCTGAATTGTAGTGTCTAACAGGTCTATTCCGTCTTGATGTACTATAGGCATTTTTAGCAAATACCCCATGCCATCCCAGGTTTCGCCTATTGGGTGCCCAGCTGCGTCTTTAGCTACATGGTTGTCATTGAGGTAAAGCAGGCCGTGTTTACGTACCAAGTTCAATTTCGGCTTAGTATCGTTTCCGTGAATAAGGAGGTTACTCACTATTGAGAGTTTGGGAGGCGGTGATTCTAGAGTGGGTTTGACGGCGCTAAGCTGGATGGCGTTTCTTTTTGGATTGTAAATAATATTTCCTTTAATCACGCCAATGGTATTGGCCTTAAAGTAGGGGTTTCCCGCTGTGTTATGGGCAAATAAATTGTTTATTACACTAACGTTTTGAGCGTTATTGTGAACTAGCATTCCCTTTGAATGTGGCCCTTTCGGATGGGATGAATCGCTTAGGCCTTCTGCAATTATAGAATTTCTAATAATAACCCTGCCGGATGTTTTTTCAGGCCCAAGATCTGGTGGGCCGGATACGGCTACGTTGTCGTCCACAGCCCAAGTGATGGAGCAGTGGTCGATCAAAATGTCACGAGCGTGTTCGCCATATATCGTGATGCCACCAGGGTTCCAGCCAGACCTTTTCTCTTGTCCTGCATCGCCGGGTCTAATCATCATGTGTGAAATATTTACGTGATGTGTTGTAACTCGAACGCCCCCTTTAATCAGGGTGATTCCTGGTGAGGGAGCGGTTTCCCCCAGAATGGAAATAAATGGCTCGGTTATTTTAATTGATTTTCTATCTAAATCAATTACGCCACCCACTTCGAAAACAATTTTCCGTGCACCGCTTTGCTCAACGGCCCAACGTAAAGACCCTGTACCTTTGTTGTTGAGGTTGACAACTTTTATTATTCTCCCCTTATTGCCGCCGCTGGTATCGACGCTGTAGGTATGCTTGTGCTGTACGTGGGGCGGTTGGTAAACGTTGTTGTACGTGAATATTAAAAGCGCCGATCCAGCTAGAAAAATTATGAAGGTAACTGATCTGTACATTATGCTTCCTGTTTCCAGATTTTTTTGAGTAAGGCGTTAATAAAATTAAAGTACATGCCTGAAATGTCTTCACGTATTAAGTGTGTATTAAGTTTACAGTTTATGCGTTGGCCTATTGATCAAACTCTTGGCTGAGGTCACTCATAGAGCAATCCTTACCTAGCGGGCTTGCTTCGGCTTTAATCATTCGTTCGAGTCCAAGCCTTAGAGAATGGTGCATAATTTTACCTGATTTGAGGTGTTGTGACGGTTGCTTTAGGGTGAAATTTGTGAGAAAGGTTGTCAATCTTTGACGGTGTTGCTTAAGCGCTCATCAAAGTAGGCAATTTCACATCCTAGGTAACCGCAGGGCTTGTCGTCTTAACCTTCCATACCTGTGCCTCAGTTCATCGTCATGTTTAACCTGTAAGCTGTCATTTAGCCGCCATAAAATCGCTATTAACGGTTTTTCTAGTAACGGCTACATGCTATGTTGGCAGCAAAGTTGACAGCAAACAAATTTAGCTCGTCGGAGCATCCAATACGGCGCGTAAAACCGCATAAACACCGGATACATTAATGACCAAGCCGCAAGTGCAGCAAGAACAACAATTCCTTAACGAGCTAGAAAAAAAGCTATGGACGAGTGCTAATAAGCTCTTACCGTCCTTAGATGCCTCTCAATACAAACATGTGATGCTGGGCTTAGTCTTTTTAAAGTACGTGAGTGATTCGTTCGATATACGCCGTAACGAGCTTGATGCTCAATTTAAAGACCCGGATCATGAATATTTTATGGATCCGGCAGATTTTGGTGGTGTTGATAGCGATGATTACCAAGCCGA
>NVXL01000219.1 GCA_002746115.1 Alteromonadaceae bacterium | reverse complement strand
ACAGGATATACGGTAATACCCGCTAATTTAACCGGATTGTGAGTTGCATAAACTTTGGGGATGACCTCCCCGAACAGCAGGATTAAAAAGGTAATCGCTATGACTTGTATGGTAAAAAAAACTAGAAGCTTCTCTCACTTGAATTATATCCCCTGAATTTCTCAATCCAATAGTGGTCCAAACTCAATGGTTTTACTACCCCCGACGCGCTCAAAACTTTTTTCCTGCAAAACACGCAGTAGTTTGACCTGCATTTCGAGTGACATATCGCCAATTTCATTGAGCGCGCTAATGTAAAAATACCAAAAAATACCGTAACTATTTTCTTTTGGTATGGCTGCGTTTACTCTGAGGCGCTTGACGCTCATCTCAAGTATTGGGAGATGAGCTTGCCTAGCGCTTGGACCTTGAACTTGGTGCCAATTGCATGGAATGAAAGCGCAACGTTACATGCGAAGATTTTTTATGTCGCGTCTGATTTGCTCGCTCCACGGTCGCCTCGATTTGAGTTGTTGCATCGGGAGCTGTTTAAAGCGGTTGCAGCCCAAGGTAGGGCGAATAATCTTGATGCTCAAGTTGATCATTATGCCGGTATCTTTGCGCGATACGGTATGGGACGCGCTGAGTTTTTAGCGCAGCTTTCCTCATTTACGGTGAGGTCGCGGGTTAAGAGTGCTGAGGGTGTGGTGCATACGTTAAAGGTGATTGAGTCGCCGGTGATGATGATTAATGACGAGGGGCTTGTGCTTAATCGTGATGTCCGCTCGGTTAAAGGGGCGACGGCTATCGCTGACTTTCTAATACGGAAGAGCGTTGAGCAAAGCGAGCAAGCGCTCTCTGAAAGCGCTACAGCTGCAAAAGGCTACTTGTTTGTAGGTTAAGACGCATCCCAATGAGGGTATTGCAGTGGGTTGTCACCGACTTCTGTAATAACGAGGGGGTATTCTAGTTCTGGTTTAGCTTGTTTTGGCTTGTTACGTGTTTTCGATACTTTAAATGTCCAGCTGTCGCCGTAGTCGAAGAGGTAGAAGATCTTTTTACCTTTGGCTAGTGGGTACAGGTCAATTATCTTGGTGTTAGCAATTTCTGGCGATTCGCATTCAAAGCGTTGTTTTTCTGCACTGTGTAGGCTGCTGGCGATATAAAATTCGTACAAGTGATCGTCATCGAAGTTGACTAGGGATTGGATAATAAAGTGAGTGTCTTCCAGGGTGGTTTGTTCGTCTAGCTCAACCGTGCGTTCCCATTTTTCGGGGGCTTCTGAGCACAGATCTAGTGCCAATTCAAATTTGACGGTTATTATCATTTTATGCGTCACCTCTCATTCTTTCCTGTAGTGCGATTCTGCGTAGGGTACATTCGCTTGGCTAGTTTAGTTAGGGTTTAATGTCTTTGCAACTTGTTGGGAGTGGTGGTGTGCTAATCTCACGCTAGGCAAATCGTTCTGCAATTCAGGCGGAAAATATTAGACGAAATAATATGCTGCTCCAAATGAATCACGAAGTATTTCCTACTAGAGTGTTCTTACAAAGATTGAGGTAGTTATGAAGAAGTTCAAAGTGGGTTTTGTCGGCAGGATGTGTTTTTTCCTATGCATTTGCAGTTTTTCTATGGGAACATTCGCAGCTAATGTTAAACAAAAAACCACTGAAAATGTTACGACTAATGTTGCTGCTAATGTTACTGGTAAAACAAAGGAGAATACAATGAAGTTTGGTATGCAAGCGGTGCTAACCGCAGCCCCGGGTAAAGGGCAAGAGCTTTCTGAAATTATGCTTCAAGCGGCTGAAATTGTCGGGAAGTTGGATGGTTGTGAGCTTTATCTTGTGCAGCAAGCTATCGCTGACGAGTCTAAAGTGCTGATTACTGAAGTGTGGCTGAGCCAAGAAGCGCATCAAGCCTCGCTGACAAATGAGGCGGTGCGAGCGCTTATAGGCAAAGCACGTCCGATTTTGGAAGGTATGGAACATCATCCTGCGCGTTACTTGGGTGGGCATGGCTTATAGAGGGCTTAGGGTTAAAGTAGGTCTTAGTTTAAGTTGATTTAAGCTAGTCTTGGCCTAAAGTAGTTTTGTTTTATGCGTGTGCCTTTCCCTTATGTTTTGCTGAGTTTTGATAGCGGCGAATTGTCCATAAATACTTAATATCGATACTATTCCGGCACCGTTTTGGTGCGCGGGCTGGGTGTCTTGATCCGGCTTGCGTTACCTTGTGCAAAATTGGTGCTGGTATTGTTTGTGAATATTGTTTGAAATAATAGTGTTTGTTAAAAAATCACCACTTTTTACACTCTAATAAGTTCAAAGCAGGCATAATGCCCCACCATAACGCGGGGAGCTGCATTGACGCCCGCAGTAGCACTACTTTGAAGCGGATCTAATAAGTGTTTAAAAAAGAAAGAGGCCTCTAAATGAAACTAATCAAAGCAATAATAAGGCCCAGCACTCTGGACGATGTGCGCGAAGCCTTGGCTGATATTGGCGTTAACGGATTAACCGTTACCGAAGTGCGCGGCTACGGTAGGCAAAAAGGGCACACTGAGTTATATCGTGGCGCGGAATATACCATTGAGTTTATTCCCAAGGTTAAGATTGAAGCTGTGATCTCTGCGGACAAGCGGGACAGTGTGGTTGACGCTATTGTGCGAACGGCGCGCACAGGCAAAATTGGCGACGGCAAAATTTTTATTTCCGATATCTCACATACCGTGCGTATTCGCACGGGCGAAGTTAATGACGATGCGCTTTAAAGGGGGCCAAAAACAATGAAAACTTCAATAGTGACGAGTGTTTTAGCAGCACTTGTTTTTTTTAGTGCAGGGGTATCTGCAGACGAGTTAAATACGGGTAATACCGCTTGGATGCTGACCTCCACTGCCTTGGTTTTGTTTATGACAATACCCGGCCTGTCGATGTTTTACGGCGGTTTGGTTCGTGTTAAAAATGTACTCTCAGTATTAATGCAATGTTTTGCTTTAACCTGCGCTATGTCATTACTTTGGTTTGCTATAGGTTACACCATCGCTTTTGGTAGCGATGGTGTTGAGCAGGGTAAGTGGATTGGTGATTTTGGTAATGTGTTTCTTCGTCAAATCACTATGGACGCTATGAATGGTGATATCCCAGCGACTTTATTTGCTATTTTCCAGATGACGTTCGCAGTGATTACACCCGCACTAATTGTCGGTGGTTTTGCTGAGCGTATGAAGTTCTCTTCTATGCTGGTTTTTTGTTCCGCTTGGATGTTGTTAGTTTACGCCCCCATATGCCATTGGGTATGGGGCGGCGGTTGGTTAGCTGACATTGGCTTGCAAGATTTCGCTGGGGGTACTGTGGTACATATTACGGCAGCTACTGCGGCATTAATTGCAGCGCTTATGATAGGGCCACGCCTTGGCTACCTTAAGTCACCAATGCCGCCGCATAACTTAACGATGACGGTTGCCGGTGCCGGTATGTTGTGGGTGGGTTGGTTTGGTTTTAATGCGGGTTCAGCGGGCGGCGCGAATAGTGGCGCGGCTATGGCAATGTTAGTAACGCATTTATCTGCTTGCGCAGGCTCGTTGGCATGGATGACGATGGAGTGGACACGTCATGGTAAGCCTTCGGTGCTTGGTATTGTGACGGGTATGGTGGCGGGTTTAGGTACGATTACACCGGCTTCGGGCTCGGTAGGTCCTGCGGCTGCGGTATTGATTGGTGCAACGGCAGGTGTTACTTGTTATATGGCGACTAGTTATATTAAGAATAAGCTCAAAATTGATGATAGTCTCGATGTGTTCTCGGTGCATGGCGTTGGCGGGATTTTGGGAACCTTGCTTGCGGGTGTATTCTGTTCACCTGCTATAGGTCTTCTTAGTGGTAATGGCTTCTCAGATGGTATTACTTCAATCGGTGGTCAGGTTTGGGTTCAGGCGATTGGGGTGGTGAGCACCTTGGTTTACACGGCTGTAGTGAGCTTTGTTTTGTTTAAAGTTATTGATCTTACGATGGGTTTGCGTGTCACGGAAGAGGAAGAAGTCTTAGGTTTAGACTTGGCTTTACATGATGAGCGTGGTTATGATTTATAGCGCTTGCTAATGTTAGCATAGTGTACCTATCGTTAAGCCCATCGCATTGATAATGCGGTGGGCTTAATTGTTTCTGATGCTGTTTAATTTATTATTGTTATTCCTGCTTCCTGCCTTTTTGTGCCTTCCTGTATCCCATTATTGGTTTTGTTCTGCGCTGTCGTTTAAGGCTTTGTCTAAGGTGTTTTTACGAAACTCGCTGGGTGATATGCCGACTATTCTGTTCCAAAATCGGTGGAAGGCTGAGCGGCTATTAAAGCCGGATTTTAATAAGATATCTAATATTGTTTCTTTGGCGTTGTTTTTATCGGATAGAAGTTTTTTGGCTTCTTCAACGCGATACATGTTTACGTATTCAAAAAAGTTGGTGCTAAATTCTTTGTTTATGATTGCCGATACATCGCGGTAATGCATGTCGATTTTTGCTGCAAAATTTTCAATGTTCAAACGTGCGTCAAGGTAGAGTTTGTCAGTCTCCATGGCAGTAATAATCTTTTGCTTATCCTCGGGTTTGATGGCTTTGGGTTTGGCGGCTTGAGGGCTTTCGAACTTGGTTGTTAGAAGTTTGTCGGAGTATGCTAAACCGTTAATAAATGCTGCGATGACAATGCTCAGGTTAATATAATTATTGGCGATACCAAAAGCATCTAAAGTTTCTGCTGGCAGGTAGCGCCAAAAAACATGCACAACGGTAGACCACAGCCAGTTGAAGCAAAAGGCGAAGGTGAGGATGTATAGCCAGGTTGGTCCGAAGGAGTTTAAGCTCGAATATTGCTGCTTGAGAAAGGTGCGATAGCAGTGCACTTTGTAGGCGGCAAAAATCGTATAAATAGGCGGCAGTATTTTAAGTATGTCCCATATCAACTGTGTTACGCGCCAGCCGTCTTCACCGATACTGGTAGTCGTTGAAAATTTTAGGATATCGTAATCTACCCGAAAAAATACGAGTAGTAACAGGCAGAAACCTAAGGGGCATAAATGGAGTAAATGGTTGGAGTTGAGCCGGAAGGCCTTGGTGGTTAGTGACACGATGTAAATATATAACAAGGGGCCTTTAAGGGTGAAGCTAATGACAATGATATAGGGGAGGAGGTAGGTTTTTATGCTGTGATTTAAGGGGATATATGTGTTCCAAAATAGCAGCATTGCGGTTATTTCTACGGCAATATTGACAAAAAAGCAGCCTAAAAGAATCTTCGGTGTGTTGTTTTTCCCCGGCATAAAAAATTGTAATACGGCCATAAATAAGCACTGTACTATGGCTACAAACATAAATACGTCGTGGATGTTAAATAAGGGGGACTTCATAATACGACTCTGTTTGCGAAGGGCTGGCGGTGGGTTCGTCGCGGAAAAAGGGCATCCAGGGGGCTTTGCTTACTCCCGCATACGATTCCTAAGGGCTATCGACGGTGCTAGAAGGGTAACTGACCGGTAGTAGGATAACAACCGGCTGATAGGAAAATGGAGTAGTGCAGGTCTTAAGTTTTGGGTTTTGGATTTTGGTTTTTATGAGCTTGGCGGCTAAGCGATATTGCTGACTTAGCCGCACTCATTAGAGGGGGATTAGCAGTCTTTTAGAAAGCTCCAAGAGGCGTTGCTGCCTGGTACGCTAGTGGTGTACCAGTTGGCAGAGTAAGCCCTGCCTTGATATTGCATAAGGTCGCCAGTATTGGCATGGTTGAACGAGCCACCAGGCCAGTCTTTTGCTGTCCAGCTGGGATAGGTGTTAATGCTGGCACACGCTGTGCTACCACCACTGGAACTACTTGAGCTGCTGCTAGAAGAGCTACTGCTAGAGCTACTAGAACTTCCGGTACTACTTGTGCTGCTTGTAGTGCTACCGCTGCTGCCTGCGCCACCTTGGCTATCCGTTGGAACGGTGCCGCTGAAGCCGGTTTGGTTTTCTTGAGTTAGGGATAATACCAGCGCGCCATCAACGACATTCGCGTTTTGGGGGATGAAGTCTACTAAGTTTTCAGCGAAAGTATGTGAGGCTACTGACCAGCGGCTGCTATCGAAAGAGTTGAAATCATCACGCCACTCAAAAGAGAATTGGCCGTTTGAGGGCTTGTAGCTTTCGTATTGGAACCAATTTACAAACTGATGTACGGGCAGGGAGCCTGAATCAAAGTTACCTACCCATTCGACGATATTTGCGGCCCATATATTGAAGCGGAGGTTTTGTGGATTTTGCAAAGCGTCGACAAAATTGCCGCCGTTAATACGTCGAACTTCGTTACCGTCGAGTGACCATGCAACATATTGCTCGGTCCACTCTAGGGTGTATGTGTGGAAGTCATCCGCAAGTGAGGCGGATACCGGGTGATGGCCTTCAGTGGTTACGCGGGGGTCGCCAATAATGATGTTACTTTGCCATTGTTGCGCATTGTCTTTACCGAGTATCTCGATATCAATCTCTTCCCAAAGCACGCCATTTTGTTCGGAGCCTTCTTTGTAAGTAAAAAAGGTAGATAGCATGCCGCTGCCACGTGCCATTTGCATGCGCATTGAGTAGCGACCATATTTGACTTCTTCGGTGGTGCTAACTTCGGCACCTTTGTACTGTTTTGCATAAACGTCTGTGCTGAGGGTAACGCTGGATAAGCACAATAAAGCTGCAGGTAGGATCATCTGTTTAGACATGGGTGTTACCTCTATATTAGTTATTATTGTATTAATTGTTATTGGGTGTAGATCTTGGGTATTAGATGTTAGGCGTTAATAGGATCTTGAAAAGTTCCGGTAACGCTAAGCCTTTAATTTAGCTAGAATCAGGGGCTTGGGTGTTCCATATTCGCGTATTTGCTCAAAGTGAACGCAATCACTTTGGGCAAAACACGCTTGAAAGAGTGAGCAAATTAAAAATCGACTCAGGCAAGGCTGCCGTTGTTCAAATCTGTCATCGCTGTGCGTGCTTAGTTACTCGTATTGTGCTAGAGGCCTGTCTTTGCAGGGGGCGTGCTTGCTCCGTGCTACACTAAGCACTTTGGTTTATTCTTCATCGGCTTAGTTAAACAGTATTAGGAATTAAAATAATGGTAGATCTACAAGATAAGTGGGCATTGGTCACAGGCGCTAGCCGTGGTGTTGGTTTGAGGGTTGCAAAGGCTCTCGCAAAGGAAGGTTGTAAACTCATATTACATTCGCGCAAGCTCGAAAATACGCAAGCCTTGTTCGATGAATTGAAGGCGTCGGGCACAGAGGTGTATGCCGTCGCCGCGGAGTTAGGTTCGGCTACAGAAGTGGCGCGCTTGATTGAGGAAGTTAAAGCTGTAAGTTCAGACCATCTAGATATTCTTTACAACAATGCTGCCATCATGACAGACTTTCGTCCAACCTATGAGCCGACTATTGAGGAATATAGTAGAAGCTTTATGGTCAACAGTATTGTGCCTGCGAAGCTCTGTGATGCTTTTTTACCGGGAATGATTGAGCGCAACTGGGGTCGAGTGGTGAACGTCTCATCCGGTATCGCGGATCAGCCTGAGTTGATGGCTTACAGTTGCTCGAAAGCGGCACTTGATCGCTATGTGCGAGATATGATTCCGACCTTGGAGGGTAAAAATGTTCTTATGAACTTACTAGATCCGGGTTGGTTAAGGACTGATTTAGGCGGAGATAAAGCCCCTAATGGTCCTGATGCTGTTCTTCCTGGTGCGCTTGTGCCGGTTTTGTTAGATCAGGAGGCTGGTAGCGGTCAGTTTTATGAGGCGCAGAATTACAGGGACTAATATGTGAGTCTAGTCTGTGAGCCGAATGTGTGAGCTTTTATAAAGCGAAGGTGAAGGCGAGGGTAAGTCCTCGCCTTTTTTGTGTGACCAGGCACTATAGTCGGCGCTTAGTCAGTGCATGGTCGGCACTTAATCAGTGCTACAATTGCCTCGATATCAAATGATACAGCAAACCGTGGGGCGCTTAAGCTTGAGCGACGATGGATAAGTTGGAGGGGTATGCAGCCGAGTATTAAAATAGTAGCAGCACTTGTCTCGCTCGTAGCTATAGCGATAGGGCTAGGATTTTTGCTTAATGACGACCTTCGCACACCACAGGTGTATGTTGAAGGGCTTGATTATCATATGCTACCTAAGCCACTAGACACTGACGTGACCGGCAAAATTGAAGTGCGCGAAGCTTTTTCTTATACCTGTGGTCACTGTTACCAATTTGAGCCCATGATCAAGACTTGGGGTCGAAGGCAGTCGAGTGATGTTCAGCTGGTGAAACAGCAGATTGTTTGGAGCATAGAGATAGAGCATTACGCTCGTTTACAGCACATCGGCATTGCTTTAGGGATTGCTGATAAAGCCGATGCCGCTATCTTTACTGCGGTTCATACTCAGAATAATAAGCTCGAAACTGAAGATAAAGCCGCGGCACTATTTGCGACTTTGGGCGTTAGTTTGGACGCATTTCATGAGATCTACCAATCTGATAAAATTAAGCAACAAGCTAAACAGTCAGAACTGAAAACGCTTCACCTCGGGGTTCGCTCAATACCGCAGATGGTTGTAGCGGGGCGTTATGTTGTGTTGGTAAACCGCGAGACGGGTTTTGAAGGCATGCTAAAAGTTGTAGATTTTCTAGTCGAAAAGATACGGGATGAGGATTTTTAATTGCTCACTCTAAAATTTATTCTTTGCCGTTGATTACATAATATGTATCTGGAACTATTCAGCGTGATGTTTGCCTAAAGCGGGTTGTTTTGGAGTAGAATTCTCCCCCTAAAGCCCTAATGATTCGGAAGCCCTATGAGTGAAACCATTCTTGTTGTTGAGGATCAGGACGATATCAATCAATTAATTACGCTTAATTTAAGAATGTTAAATTTTGAAGTTGTTAGTTCCGATAATGGCGTCGATGGTCTTCAAAAAGCCATAGATAAGGCCTTTGATTTGATTGTGCTAGATGTGATGTTACCAGGAATGGATGGTCTGCAAGTCTGTCAGGCGCTACGTGCCAAACACATATATACGCCTATTTTAATGCTTACCGCTCGTAAGAGTGAGGCTGACCGGGTTGTGGGTCTTGAAATTGGCGCTGATGATTACCTAACGAAGCCTTTTAGTGTCTTGGAGTTGCAGGCACGGGTAAAAGCCTTGCTGCGTCGGTCAGGGTTTAATCGCGAGGTTGCGACTGGCCAAGCCGAGGATAGCGGTGAGTTAGTTGTTGGTGACTTGCGGATTCAACAGCAAAAACGCCTTGTGAATGTCGGGGATAAAACGGTTAATCTTACCGCGAAAGAGTTTGATCTTTTATTGTATCTTGCCGACTCCCCCGGCAAGGTATTTAGCCGAGAAAAATTACTCGATGCCGTTTGGGGTTATCAGCATAGTGGTTATGAGCATACGGTTAATTCACATATTAATCGCTTGCGCGCTAAGCTAGAGATTGATCCTGCCGCGCCTAAATATGTGATGACGGTTTGGGGGGTTGGTTATAAATTTAGCGATATTTAAGCATCTAGCTTCTGTGTCGTTGAACTTCTGCGGTATAACAACCAGCCGGTAAAACTACGTACCTGTAGCGCTATTTTTTGTCAAAGTATCATTTTTTGCCATAATATTATTATTGTTTTTTATAATTGTTGGCGTAATTATTTTTGTGGTGATACTTAAGCTTGTTTTGTCGGCTGGCTGGTGCTTTTAGTGCGTATTATCAAATAGTTTGGCGTGCTGCTTAGTGCATGCGACTAATGGTGATTTTGGCCACGACACCTCTGAAATCATACTCCGATGCAGTTAAATCCGCTTCGCCGTGAATGCCTTGGCTGATGTAAACATAACCTTCACCACTGTCATCTTCTGATAAACCAACGCCGCCACAGGCCGGTCCTGGAATGTTGGCGCAGTATTCGTCATTGGTTTCACTACCGGCATCATAGGCTTTAGCAAAGTAGGTACGACTACCAAAGCGCGGTAATGAGACTGCGTCAAGCGCAAAGAAAGTGTCGTTAGTTGGAATCAACATGGCTGCTAAGCTTAAGCTCGCTAGGCGCATACTTTCAATTTCAAAACTGACTGAACTTCCTGGTGTTAAAAGGCCTGCTGTGGTGGCGGTATCTTTAACAGAACGGTTAGCTGTTAGTGTCTCAAGCAGGGGAGCGACATTACCTGACTCGGCCAAGGCGATTAACTCATTGCTCGCTGGAGCGCCAAGTTCGAAAAATCTCGTTTTATAACCGTGTGTGGCTGACAAGATAGGCGTGAATGATTGGCCCTTAGTGATGTTAGTAACGGTGACTTGATACTTTTTAGTGTGAGAATAGCCCTCGGAAAATGCCGAAGTGCTATACGCAGCGCAAGTGGCCATTAGTGTAATTGCGGATAGTTTAGCAATATTCTTAATCATGGTATGACTCCTGTAAGGTTTGTGTTTCATTTGTGCCTTGTGGTTTGGCTGAGGTCATTCTAATAAGAATAGTTCACATGCTAATCACGCAAATATCACGCTTTTATCACAAGGGAGCTATTGGAGGGAATTGTTGAGGGGGCTATTGGAGATTATTGCTTGTCGTCTCGCGCTTAACCTATAATCTAAGTAAGTGCAAAATAACGCATAACTAACTGGGACGAATATGATGCTGCAACGTATTAGTGCTTTTTTATGTGAACCAGGAAAACTAGATAAAGACACGCTCTTTGAACGTTTTTTACAGCAATATGCGAGTGATAAGCAAGTCGAGAGTGAGGTGAAGGAATTACCGTTTAACCGCGGTGCATTGCTTAAGATAAGCATAAAAGGCTATTGGATTAGCTTGAATTACCTGACTGATGGTATCGATGAGCATTTGGCTAAGGTGGAGTCGGTGGTCGGAGCGCTCGCTCCGCAGCCCTTAAAACCGTATTGTGAATTGCGTGCGTTATTTGCGCCTGATGAGCGTGCTGATTTTTACGCTTATACCGCCAAGACGCTGGAATTTTTGCAAGGCCTGCCTAACGCAGTGATCTATGACACGGAGAACGAGCAGGTTATAGCGCTTACTGTTTGATACTGACAGGTTAATACCGAGAAGCCGCTGGCAGGGTTTCCGGTCTGAGATTTAGCCGCAGCGTTTGCAAGGGCTAAATCTTGGTTTCAGCTTAAGACTAGGTTATTTTGTTGACCAACGCTTGCACACTTTCCTTGGCATCACCAAATAGCATGGCCGAGTTACTCTTGAAGAATAAGGGGTTTTGCACTCCAGCGTAGCCGGTAGCCATGGAGCGTTTAAGAACAATACATTTCTGTGCTTTCCAAACCTCAAGCACGGGCATGCCTGCGATAGGGGAGCTGGGTTTTTCAATCGCATCTGGGTTGACGATGTCATTTGCACCAATGACCATTACCACATCGGTATTTGCGAGATCACCGTTAATTTCGTCCATTTCTAAAACAATGTCGTAAGGCACATTCGCCTCAGCTAGCAGTACATTCATATGCCCGGGTAAACGCCCGGCGACGGGGTGAATTGCAAAGCGCACGAGCTTACCTTGTTTACGCAATTTATCCGTTAACTCCGCGACTATTTGTTGGGCAGAGGCGACCGCCATACCAAAGCCTGGGGTAATCACAATACTGTCGGCGTCGTTTAAATAGCGGGCAGCTTCGTCATGGGTGAGGGTGATGGGTTCACCGTATTCTTCATCTTCGACTACTTCGCCACCAGCGCTGCCGAAGCCGCCTAAAATGACACTAATAAATGAGCGGTTCATTGCGCGACACATAATATAGCTTAGAATTGCACCGGAGGAGCCAACCAGAGCACCGGTAATAATCAACAGGTCATTACCGAGCATAAACCCTGTTGCGGCGGCGGCCCAGCCGGAATAGCTATTTAACATCGACACAACGACTGGCATATCAGCGCCGCCAATGGCTGCGACTAAGTGAATGCCTAGCAAACCCGCAATAATGGTCATGGCGATAAGCATAAACACAGCCCCAGTACCAAGAGGCGACATAACAAAGCATACCAACAAGACTACCGAGGCTGTGATTGCCAGCGTATTTAAACCGTGACGAAAGGGCAGTATTAGAGGCTTGCCTGAGATCTTCCCCTGAAGTTTGCCCCACGCTATCCAAGAGCCTGTGAGCGTTATGGCACCGATAAAAATACCTAAATACAATTCGGTATTATGAATTGCGGCTTCGGCACCGCTGTGTTGTATGCTCGGGGCTAGGTAGCCGCTCCAGCCAATTAACACGGCAGCGAGGCCGACAAAGCTATGTAACATGGCAACCAGCTGTGGCATGGCTGTCATTTCTACTCGTACGGCTAGCCATAAACCAATCGCTGAGCCTATGATCATTGCCGGAACCAAAACACTGTATACGGTAACGGCGGGGGATACGATGGTGGCAATAATGGCAATAGCCATGCCGATGATGCCGTAAGTATTCCCCTTACGAGCTGTTTCTTGTGAACTTAAACTACCGAGCGACAAAATAAAGAAAACGCCCGCGAGTAAATATGCCATTGATAGTGTGCCGTTCATTTATTCGCCCTCCCGTCGGAACATGTTAAGCATTCGGCGCGTGACAAAAAATCCGCCGGTAATATTAATGGTGGCGACCAAAATACCAAGTCCCGCCAAGCCTGTTACCAGGGAGGAACCACTGCCTGATACTTGCAGTAAACTCCCGACGACAACGATGCCAGAAATCGCATTGGTCACGCTCATTAGCGGGGTGTGCAATGCGTGGCTCACATTCCAAATTAATTGCCAGCCAACAAAAATTGCCAAGACAAAAACAGTAAAGTGCCCCATAAAATCAGGCGGAGCCACTTTTCCGAGTGCTAGCATGGCGGCAGCGGCGATTAACCAATAGACGATAATGGCCTTTGCGCTAGTCTTGGTAATTTTAATTGGCAGTGCAGCTTCTTTTGCAGGAGCTGTTTGGCTAGCGGCAGCTTTGGGCGCGGCGCTGAGTTTTGGTGGCGGCGGTGGCCATAAGATATTATTTTGATGGACGACTGTACAGCTGCGGGTGATTTCATCGTCGGTATCAATCTGTAATTGCCCGTCTTTTTCACTGCATAAGTGCTCAATTAAACGCAATATATTATTACTTAACAGTGTGCTGGCAAGGTTGGCTGAGCGTGCGGCTAGGTTGGTATAGCCGATGATTTTGACATTGTGAACGCTATGAATTTGATCTTTTACTGTGCACTCACAATTGCCGCCGTTAGGTGAGGCAAGGTCGACGATGACTGAGCCCGGTTTCATCGCTTTAACCATGTCTTCTGTTATTAGCTTTGGGGCGGGCTTTCCTGGAATTAAGGCGGTAGTAATAATGATATCGACTTCTTTTGCCTGCTCCATAAACAAGGCCATTTCAGCGTCGATAAACGCTTGTGACATTTGCTTAGCGTAGCCACCGGTACCGGCGCCGTCTTCTTCTATTTCGACGGTGAGAAACTCACCACCCATGGATTCGACTTGTTCTTTTACTTCTGCACGAGTATCAAAGGCACGTACGATTGCGCCAAGGCTTTTAGCGGCGCCAATCGCGGAGAGGCCTGCGACACCGGCGCCAATGATGAGTACTTTTGCGGGCGGTATTTTGCCTGCAGCGGTGATTTGGCCGGTAAAAAAGCGACCAAAATTATGTGCGGCTTCGATAACGGCGCGATAACCTGCGATATTGGCCATCGAGCTTAAGGTATCCATTTTTTGCGCTCGCGAAATTCGCGGGATAGCATCAAGGGCGATGGCGCTCATCTCGTGATCGTTAAAGCGTTTTAATGTTTCGGGGTGTTGTGCCGGGGCTAAAAAGGAGATCCAAGTTTTGCCTTTTGGCAGCATACTGAGTTCGTCTTGGCCTGTTTTAGGGTGTCGTCCTGGTGCGTCGATTTTAAGTAGTACGTCGGCGTCGTTATAGAGTTTGGCAACATCGGTTTCGATGGTTGCGCCCTTGTCACGAAATTCGTCGTCTGAGAATTGAGAGTCTAGGCCGGCGCCGCTTTCAACTGTGATATTAAAGCCTAGTTGGCTTAAGGCTTTTACTGTACTGGGGCTAACGGGGGTGCGAGTCTCATTAGGGGTGGTGTTGGTGGGCACGGCAATATTCAAAGGCATGCTTGTCTCCCGGTCGGATGAGTGAATGCGGTATTGAATAGGTGAAGTGATTTAATTGAGATCAGGCCAACCTCTGCATTCGGTTTTAATTCTAACCTTCTAACTCTAAGTAAGAATAGCAAAGAAAGTTTAAATTCCGAATGCACAGGCGGTAAATTTCGTAATCTTAAGACGTTTAATGGGTGTTTTTAAATGGAGTTTGATCTAATCGATATTAGCTGCAGTTAGTTTCAACAAGCCGCATGGGTTTAGCCCGCTCTTCACACATCTGCTTTAGTCTTGTTGCGTGGTTGAAGGCGAGATCCATAGTGACGGCTTCCTCTATGGGTACCCATGCGAGTTGCTCGACTTCGTTCGGTGCGGCGTTTTCGATACTTAGTGATGGCAGCGGTTGGCCGCGCCAGCCGAACAATATGCTGTAGTGAAAGGAGATGTTTTGTTTACCTACTTTAGGCAGATCCGATATGCTCCAGGGGGTTTCTTCTTTACTTTCGCGTTCAAGGCATGGGTTGCCGGACCATAAGAACTGTTCGCTTTGAGAGAGGGTAGTTAAGTCAAGCCCGCACTCTTCCCAAACCTCACGTAACATGGCTTGGTGGAGGTTTTCGTCCCAATCCAAGTATCCGCAAGTCAGTCCCCAGTGACCTTGTGCGTCAGGTACGCCGGTGCCGCGTTTACCTAGCAATGTGTACCAACGCTTGTCCTCTAGATTGAACAAACACACATAAGCAACAACAGCGCAAGAGCGTGAGAGCCAGACTGTACGGCCGTCTTCCGTTTTAACCTCTTCATTTTCGCGGTTGTTAAATGTTGGTTTAGCATTGCTCGTATGGTCGACAGGCATGGCACGGCTCACTATTGCGCTAAAATGGAAGGGCTATTCTATCCGTTTTTGCAGTAAATGCCACGTATAACGCTTGGGGAAGCTTGAAAATAAAAAACCCGATGAATGTTGCATTCATCGGGTTTTGGTCGAAGTCGGCTTACTAGGGCTTAGAGCTTGGGTTTAAAACCAAGGCTTAAAAAGAGGCACCAACCCAAACCCATAGCTTGTCAGTATCAACGGCGTGGTCGTCAGCGGAGTATGCCGCGTATTTAACACCTGCGTTGTAGTGTTTGCCAAACTTCGTGGAAAATACAAAGTCGATTTCGTCACCGAAGTCATCTCTTGCTGTGCTGGATTCATCTGCGGAGAAAGTGTGATAAATGAGCGCCACTTTACCGCCTGCGATTTTATAGCTAGCGCTGAGGGATAAGTCCTCCAGGCCTTCAGCTGGGGTCCCCAAGAATATGTCAGCCCAGCCGTTGAATTTATGCAGGGTTGCAAGCGGTGTTTGAAAACCGTAAACGCCACTGTCTGAGCCTAATAGCTCGTAACCGGCTTTGAAGGTGAACTTGTTGAAGGCGATACCCCCTTCGAGCATTAAGTAATCAGCGTCAACATCGATATCGGTAAATCCGCCGTTAGCTTCGAATGTTTGGCGGGCATACTCAGCGCTATACAAAAATTTCATATCGCCTTTGGTTTTGCCAGAAAAGCGCAGGCCAATGGTATCGAGTGAATTGTCGATGGTATTGTCAGCTTCTAATAAATAAGCGTAAGCACTTAACTTACCAACGGGCGTTTTGTAGCCGATGTTGAATATATGGTCGTTTGCGGCGACATCTTGGGCTTCAGCGAAAATACGGTTGCGATCGTATATGTAATTATAACTTACAGATAAGTCGTCTGATATGTTGTAGCTAAGAGCTAGGGCATCAAATGTTTGACGATCTTGACGCCAGCCAACGTGGCCGATAAATCGATGGTTATCATGTGTGATTACTTGACGGCCAAGTTTTGCGGTAAAGCCCTTGCTTTTATATTTGATATAACCTTGCTCTAGCTCGGTGACTTCAGGATCCGCAATTACTGAGTAGCTTGGACTGTTACCCCTCATGTTGAATTGTGTTGGCGGTACCGAAAACTCGTCTTGGCCTAAAACAATGCGCGAGTCTTCAAATTCAATCATTGCGGAAAACCCGCTTACTTCACCTGTTTCGTAAGCTATGCGGGTGCGCAAGGTGAGTGCCGTGGCATCCTGCAGTGCGTTGTCTTGACCAACATCCTCAAAACGTAAGCGTAGGTTGCCGCTGACTGTTCCGTTACTAAGTGCTTCACCGAGGCTGTCGGCGGCAAGTACGCTTTGGCCTGAGATTGCCAGAATTGAAAAAACCGTTACGCCCAGTAGAACCTTCCCCGATAACCTTTTTTTCAATTGTTTCTTCGTGCATTGCATACGTATCACTCCAATTTAAATAAAAAGTACAAATTCATTTAGGCCGCTTTAGTTTGCTTGTTTTTGCTGGCAGGTCTTTGTTTTGAGTCAATGGTTTCGACTTTAGATTTGCTTCTCTTATAGGAAAAGGAAATACTTCTGATTGAATGTGTATGTTTTGTATTTTAGGCCAAATTTGTACGAATATCCGGTAGATCAGGGTCGTTGTTTAATGTTTTTCCAATTGTTTTGAATTTCCATCAAGGGGTCTTGCATCTGCTCCCGTGTCAATGCTGATGAGCAAAATACTAGATTACTCATTGAACAGCTTAAGTGTGGTAGGGTGTTTTTTGCAGGATACCAACTCAATAGCATGTGCGAGACTGGAGGCTTGATGTAAGCATCGAGGGCTTACGTTTTCTGTGACAGATTCTCCCTCCCTAGATCGTAATGAAGGTGACACAGGGAAGAGGAGGGGTTTATTAATTCTTGGTTAGCATGGAAGCGATATCGTGGTGGGTGCTTTTGGTCCTATGTTTTTCGTTACTGCATTGTGATTGGATTTTCATTGCGATCAAAAATTACATAGCTCGCTAAGCTTTGCCCTTGCGTTAAGTCGTTTGTCATTTTATTTAAATGTATTTCGGCATCGTCACTTGTTGGGGGCGTGTTGCCCTCACCGCTAAGTGCCGCAATAATAATAAAATCCCACTGGGTGGATATTTGATCGGCTTCTTTCACAAAATCTTCAAAACTTTGGATTTCATCAGGGAGTTTATCAACGCACATTACTGGTGCAATGGTGCCTGATTTGCTGTGCTTGCCAGTCTTTTTGGCATCTTGAGTATTAGCAAAGAGAAACAGTAGACGCTGAGGTGTTGGCTGTTGTTTGGCATAACTAATAAGGTCTGAAAAACTGGTAAGCATTGGTAAACTCGGTTGTTTAATCTAGTTCTAAGAAGTTGTTACGATTAGCGTAATCGATACGTTGGCGCAGGCGTTCGGCTTTGAGGGCAAAAAACATTGCCACCATGCAGATGGCCAGAACGCCGTACAATACCATAAAACAGGCGCTGTGTACGCCCACCAAATCGACGGCTAAGCCAAACAATACGGGCAGTGTGCAGCCCCCTAGGGCGCCTAACGCTGCGACTAGGCCGCCGACGGAGCCCATTTGCGTCGGGTAGTTGTCGTGAATTAGTTTATAAACACTGGCACGACCAAAGCCTTGGGCGATGCCGATAATAAATATTAACGCGGTAAATACCCAGACATTAATCTCAATGCTAAGGTTCACATCACTGTCGACGCCGTGAATAGTCATGGTGGTGGGTGGGTAGCTCAAAAAGAACAGGCAAATTAAGCATACCCAAAATACTGTCCAATTGACTGAGCGACCACCGTATTTATCCGCGAACCAGCCGCCTATTGCACGCACCATACTGGAAGTTGCAACAAAGAGTAGTGTTAGTGCCATGGCTTGTTTGAGCTCTAGCCCGTAAGCGTGAATGTAATATTGGGGCAACCAAAGCATTAAGGCCAAAAAGCTACCAAAGACGAAGTAATAATATAAACCCAGACGCCAAATGTGGCTTTTACGGATTAAATCAACGAGTTTATACGGTTGCGGTTCGGCCTCTATGTTTGACTGCTCTTCGTTGGGTGCGAATAGGGCAAATAAAATGGCGACCAGGATGAGTCCCGCTCCGTAGCTTAGGCCTAACATGGGCCAACCCCATAATTCTACAATTAATGGTGCTAGCACCAAGTTGACGGCGGCGCCCGCATTGCCTGCGCCAAATATACCTAGGGCAGTGCCTTGGCGATTGCGATCAAACCAGTAGGTGACATAGCGTATACCAATCGTAAATGACACACCGCTAATGCCTATCCATAAACCCAAGCCGATATAAGCTGCAAAGCTCTCAACTTGGGTGAGCAAAAATAGTGCTGGTGCGACGGCAAGCATTTGTATGACAAATAGTTTCTTAGCCGAATACCGTTCACACAAAAATCCTACGGGTATGCGAAGCAGGGCGCCAGTTAACATGGGAGCCGCAAATAGTAGGCCTAGCTCGGTGGAGGTGAGGCCTAAGCTGTCTTCAAGCTGTAGCCCGACAATAATGTAGATTGTCCAGACCGAGAAATTCGCGGCAAATGCTAATGTGGCAAGGATAAGCGCTCGCCGGGCGCCGGGTATGTCTATGTTCATGACGGGGAATTCCCTTAGTGCAATCGATAATTATGCTCCAAATTGAAGCAGGCTCGCTTAAATTTGCCGAATAGGGCGAATTATGCGTGATAATGATTAACGCGAGTACTGTTAATCATCGATAGCTGCGTTAAAATGATTTTTAATCGCAGATTTACTGCCTATTATTGTGCGTTTTTCTTAGGTCAATAATCCATGTCTTCTAGCTTGCCGCCGTCAGGTTCGCAAAATCATACTGATGCCGCTTCTTCTTTGGCTCCGCCTTCGACGTTAATGCGTCTAAGTCAAGCGTGTTTGACCGAGGCGGGGCGCAAGCCGATTAATGAAGATAATGCCGGGCTTCGTTGCCCTGATGATGCCTACCTACTAACGAGTAAGGGGGCGGTGTTATTGGTGGCCGACGGGGTCTCGTCTGCGGAGGCCGGGCGTGAGGCGAGTCAGATTGCAGTGTCGCGCTTTCTGGATGAATACTATTTAACACCGGATACTTGGTCCGTTAGTCATTGTGGAGAAAAAATCCTCTCGACGATTAACTTGAGGCTGTTTCGTAAAAGTCACATCTTTGTCAGTCAGGAAGATAAAGGTTATTTGACCACGTTCAGCTCTGTGGTGATTAAGGGGCAGGAGGCACACTTCTTTCATGTAGGCGACAGTCGTATTTATCATCTTAGCGGCGATACATTGAGACAAGTCACGACCGACCATGCGACCAAAATCAATGAGCAACGCTCCTTTCTGACTCGTGCTTTGGGTATGGATAGTCGGCTGCATCTCGATTACGGTCACTTTACGCTAAACGTAGGGGATACTTTGTTGCTGTGCAGCGACGGTATTTCCGATTTTATCGAATCCACTAAGCTGCGTGACATGATTAAAGGTCAGGCCGACCTTGAATTGCTTGCACGGGAGTTGCTTGATCAAGCCTTGGAAAATCAAAGTGATGATAACCTAAGCGTTGCGCTTACGCGTGTGAATGCATTGCCTACCGAGAGCTTGGCTGATTACAGTGCCAAGTTGACGCGCTTGCCTTTCCCGCCGCCATTATCAGTTGGTATGAAAGTAGATGGCTTGCGCATCGACAAAGAGCTGTACGCCTCTAGTCGTAGTGAAATTTACCTCGTCACAGATATGACTACTAATGAGTCTTATGTCATGAAGACGCCATCGCGTGTTCATGAAGAGGATGTTAATTATATTGACCGCTTTATTCAGGAGGAGTGGATTGGTCGTCGGATTCAGCACCCAAATGTTGTGCATGTCTTACCGCAGACGCGAGAGCGCACATTTTTGTACTACCTTATGACGCCCGTTAGCGGCGTCACGCTAGAGCAGTGGTTGCAAGATAACCCCTCGCCGAGCCCTAAGCGTTGTATAGCTTTGGTAAAGCAAATTGCAGAGGGCTTGCGGGCTTTTCACGACAACGAGGCACTGCACCAGGATTTGAACCCGGCCAATATTTTAATCACCCCAGATGAAGACGCTATTATTATCGATTTCGGCTCTGTGTATGTGGCGGGCTTGGCTGAAATGCATCGCCCTTTGGTGCATCAGGGGGTTCTAGGGACTTTAGAGTATTCAGATCCAAATTACCTTTTAGGTGAGTCATCCGGGATTGCTGGGGATGTGTATTCTTTAGCGACGATTAGCTATCAGATGTTTACGGGCGGTTTACCTTACGGGGATAAAATCACACGGTGTAAGACGGCACGTGATTATGACCGTTTGAGATATAAGCGTGCCGCAAATTATAACTCGGTCATTCCAATATGGTTTGATAGCGCCTTGCGAAAAGGTGTTGCTTTGGATCTTGGGCAGCGCTATAGCACTATTGCGAATTTGTTAACAGATCTGTGCCAGCCGAATCCGGATTTTTTACGTGATGACCCTGTGGAAAAGCGTAGTGCCAATACCTTATTGTTTTGGCAGGTATTATCCGGGTTTTGGTTTTTTATTCTTATTTTAGTCGTCTATCTTTTCAGTCAGCGCGTTTAGTTCGGCATTGTTAGCTCAGTACTGTTTTCACCATATGTGCACCGTTAATCCGATAAATACAATTATTTAAATGATTAGCCCCATTGCGTGCTTGTTTAAATTCTAAATTTATGTAAAATACACCAATCGTAATTCTGCAAGCAAAGCACAGGTGCTGCAGAAACCACCAAACAATAGATACTCAACGAGATTACCCATGATTAAGACGATGCTAACCAGTTACGCGAATGATGTGAAGCTTTGCCGCTCACATATTATTCGCGTCGTGCGCGCGATTAGCGCACCCCTCTGCTAGCATCCCTTAATAGGTATCTGGCAGGCACAAAGCCTTCCAGATTGAGTTAAAAACCCGGAAGGCAAACCAGCTTCCGGGTTTTTTTATGCCCCGAAGAAAGTGCCCAAATGTTACAAATGCAGTTATTGCACCATAATTTTGATGACTATATTGGAGGCACAAGATGGATCGGCAAGATGATGATCTAGAGTTAGTTGCAGTTCTTAGCGAGAACTAAAATAACCCAAGGTTTAGGGTTTAGGTTTAGAATTTAAGGACAGGAGTAAAGGAATGATGAAATTTTTAGATGCATCCGTCACCGTGGTGGGGGATGAGCACGCTGTCGCAAATATAGCGAATGTAAGTGCGAATGATTGGACGACAAAACAGGACACGCCGTATTTTTACTTGTGGTGGAGGGTGACGGTTGCGGAAGGTGAAAGCGCCGTGATTTACAGTAATAATCGTATTGAAAAAGTTCTGGCCGCTGGCTGCCATCGCGTATTACGTTTTGGTCGTGAGATTAAAATAATTAATATCAATATTGATGATGTTCTAAATGGGTACGCCGCAGTCTAGTGGTTTAGTTGTACTTAATGCGATAAAAAATGAGGGTTAAAAAGTGGAATTTACTTTTTTAGGGACATCTTCTGGTGTTCCCACTTTGCAGCGTAATGTGGCCGCCTTGGCGATGCATTTACAAAGTCAAAAAGGCTGGTATTTAGTCGATTGCGGCGAAGGCACTCAGCATCAAGTATTACGCTCGCCTTATTCTTTAATGCAGCTAAATGGCATTTTTATTACCCATGTGCATGGTGATCACTGCTACGGCTTGCCTGGGTTGTTAGCAAGCACCTCAATGGCAGGGCGAACCGATCCCTTAACCATTGTGGCACCGAAAGGCGTTGAAGAGTTTGTGCAAACTACGATTGCTTGTACAGATATGAAAATTAATTATGATTTAATTTTTGTGGCTGTTGAGCCGCTGCAAAAAAACGGCGAAGATTTGATATTTAAAAATCATTTTAAAGTGAGTGCACATGCTTTATCGCATCGAGTGCCGAGTTTTGCCTATCGTTTTGAAGAAATAGCGAAAGATAACAAGTTAGATGTTGATAAGTTGCGACAAGCAGGTATTAGCGAAGGCCCAATGTGGGGCGATATTCAGCGTAATCGTGAGGTTCAATGGCAGGGTAAGGTAATTAATTGCCAGGATTATTACCTGCCTGCTCGTCAAGCACGCGCCATTGTTGTTGGTGGTGATAATGACAGCCCAGAGCTGCTAGCGGATGCTTGTGTTGGCGCGGATACGTTGATTCATGAAGCGACTTATACTCAAGAGGTGAGCGATAAAATAGGTCCTGGGCCGCAGCATAGTACGGCAAAAGGTGTTGCTGAGTTTGCGCAGGCTCAGGGCTTGCGTAATTTAGTGTTGACGCATTTTAGTGCTCGTTATCATCACCCTGATTATAAGCAGTCGATAAGTGTTTGGGCTTTGGAAGAAGAGGCTAGGCAGTTTTATCAAGGGAATATATTTTTAGCGAACGACTTTGATCGTTATTGTTTGAATAGAGAGAGCCACCTTAGTCTTTATCAGGGCTGAGGGTGGCCGGCGGTGCGCTACACTGCCCTGGTTATTCTGGTGGTACGCCTGTGGCGGGCGCTTATGTCGATAACTCGTTTAGTCATAACTCTCAGTGGAGGGAGGGGTTGGGGAAGCCTGTTTTATTAAGTGCCGTCGGCGGTGCCGTGGGAAGAGTGGAGTTGTTGATGGTAATCATGATTTGGCTGGCGAGAATCTTCGTTTTGAAGTGGAGATACTTGAAGTGCGTGAAGCGACTAAATATGAATTAGAGCATGGCCATGTTCATGGTAAAGGTTGTAGTCACTAAGTCGTAGCTACTTTGCTTTAATTGCATAGAGTCCTTATTCGATGAATGCTTCTTCAATCCAGTCTTGGATGTTTCTTTCTTTTTGATCAAATGCTACTCCTAACAGGCTGAGGTGTTTACCTAAGCCGGTATACTTCTGTGCGTATTGTTTGTCTTTGATTTGTTGTAGCGCATCCTCCTTGGTGCCATTGAGTTTAAATTCGATGATGTAAATGCGATTGTCAGTCCAAACAACGCAGTCTATTCGTCCTTTGTTGGTACTTACCTCAACCTCTATAAGAAAGCCTAGTAATTTAAATACGGCAAAGAATATTGACTGATAATAGCGCTCTTCTTGTATTGCAATATCATAGGGTAGGTTTGCAAAAAACTGTGTTAACGTCGAAAATACTAGTGCTAAATCTTGGTGTTTAAATCCATTTTTTAGCGCTTCGATATGTATTGGGCCAATACCTTTCTCAATGTAAGCATACTGCTCTACAATTGATTTGAAAAATGAGTCTCTTACTTCTTTGTTGGGGAAGTCGAGTTGGTATAACGATTCGGAGCGTGATTTGATTGTCAGGTAACCGGTTTGTAATAGTAGTGCCTGAATGCTGGTGTTCTCTGGTTCGCTAGCGCTTAAACCTTCTGGCGCAATTTGTAAGTTATCCAGTTGGGAGAGGTCATATTGTTTGGCTTTTAAACGTTCGATTAAAAATGTGGGTGTGGCACTTAAGAACCAATAATTTTGGAATTGCCTTTTCTTTAGCAGTGATAGTATTGAAAATGGGTTGAATACGCCTTCGCAATTTTCTGAAAATACGTATCCGTTATACCATTGCTCAATTTGCTTGTACGCATCCTCTTGGGGTATATCTAAAGTGTGAGCAAGCTGATTAATTGAGGCGTCAAAGTAGTGGGTAAGTTCTTTTTTTGTGTATCCACATAATGTGGCATAGTCGCTGTCTAAGCTAATATCGTCAAGGTTGTTCATGCCTGAGAAAACACTGACTTTTGAAAATTTTGAAACGCCGGTAATAAATACAAAGCGTAGGTATTGGTCGAGCGATTTGACCATGGCGTAAAACGCATTCAGAGCGCTTTTTACTTTACTTAGCTTATCGCTCTCTAGGGTGTTCAGAATGGGTTTGTCGTATTCATCGATTAACAATACGACGGTCTTGCCGGTTTTTTTGTGCAGTCGGGTGATGAGCTCTTTAAACTGACGCTCGAAGCGGGTGCTGGTCAGGGTGATTTGATGCTCTTCCGCAAGGTCTTGCGCTTGTTCGGAGATGAAGCGTTGGAAGCTGTCAGCATCGACGATGTCGGCTTGGGTAAGTTCTAGCTTGATGACTGGATGCGCTGTGAATGTGTAATCGGTGTTGAGTATGTCGAGCCCTTCAAAGCAGGCTTTTTGCCCCTTAAACAAGCTTTCCAAGGTGGAGACGAGTAGGGATTTTCCAAAACGCCTTGGGCGAGCTAGGAAGTACCATTTCCCTTGGGTTATCAAACGATGGATAAGCGCGGTCTTGTCGATGTAGACGTAGCCTTCGTTGATAATCTCTGGGAATGTCTGCATACCGATTGGGTATTTCATGCGCTATTAAGCCCGTTCTCTTGGTGTTCTTTGGCTCGTAGTATATCACTTATGATCAGTCGTCACTTTCTTGCTTAGCAGACATGAAGTTTAGAAACGAAATACCTCGCTTAGCTTACTATCCCCAAGTGCATGAATTAACCGGCGGTTTTCAGTTGTGTCGCTCATGGAGCATATTTTAAGTTTGGGGAGGTGGGTGAGAGCGGTCAAATCATTCACTTTAGCATCACCAAGTGTAAGATACGTTAGCTTAGGGCAGGACGTTAATGGGGTTAGGTCAATTACATCTCCGTCACTCATGTGGTGTGATGCATCGCTGATGTCGAGTGATGTCAGTTTTGAACAGAAACTTAAAGGGCTCAGATCACTTATATTATTTCTGCCAATATAAAGTTTAGTGATGTTGATGCATGAACTTAAAGGGCTCAGATCACTTATATTATTGTTGTCAGTATAGAGTTCAGTGAGGTTGGTGCATGAACTTAAAGGGCTCAGGTCGCTTACATTATTGTTGTGAATATTGAGTTGAGTGAGATTGGAGCATGAACTTAAAGGGCTCAGGTCGCTTATATTATTGTTGTTAATATGGAGCGTGGTGAGATTGGTGGCGTGCCTAAGAAAATTCAGGTTAGTTAGTCCTTGGTGATACATATGAATATCTTTTTGATGCTTAAACACTGTTTCGCCATAAGCTTCCCGAGTGCGAGCAAACCTTAATGACTTTATAAAACTTTCTTGTACGCCGAGCCTTGTGTCAGTTGCATATTTTTTTAGTGCTTCGTGCGCAGCGTCGGAGCCAATTAAGGCAAGGGTTCGGATGCATGCAATGGCTTCCGGCGCTCTCATCTTTCGGTGTGTAAGGTGCGGAACTACCAGGTCGCCTGCGGAGGCTAATTGCTTTGCGGCGGTAAGGTTTTTGGGAGGTACAATTCTTTTTAATCGCTCACTGACGTCTGCCTCAAGGTTTGAATTTTCTTCACCCTCTACTAAAACATCCATCGCAGCTACGGCTACCAAATATAATGCGTGTTGCTCGCCGGTATTGTTATCGCCTTCCAATAACAAATCCTTTATTAAAGCCGTTGCGCGTTTTGCTGGTAATAAACCTGCTGATAAAATAACAACTTCACGCCATTGATCATCATGGGCGTGTTTTACGAGCATTTTTAAATCGTCCTCTTCGATAGCGGCTTTTGCTGCGAGGTACTCTTGAAAAGTACGATGAGGGAAGTCGATTTTTTGATGGGCTAACTGACGGATAATACCGATGCGGTGTAAAAATAAGGTCATGACATCGTCGCCATTGCCCTTTGGTGCATGATGTAAGCGCTGGTATTGTCGGTCAAAACGATTAATAGTCTCCTCAGGGGTTGCTGTGGTTTTTTCGTTACGTATCATCCACCAAGCAAAATCTTGAAGTAAACTTTCTTTTTGGCGATTTGATAGGGAGAGGTAATCGCTGTTATCAATACGTCGTTCTTCATCTCGGCGGAAAAACATCTCAATACAAAGCTTGTATAGCTCAACCCGATCCGATGGTAAATTCTCTTCACGTTGTCGGTGTAGGGCGCAGAGTAGGGCACATAGCAGTGGACTGGTGGCGAGCCGATATGTCGCGGCGTTTTTCCCCAACTTCTCTTTTAATGTGGCTGATAAATCTAATAATACAGCCTTTGCATGCTCTTCTTGTACCGCTTCTGCGACAGCTTCATGCCAATGATCGATAAAGTTATGAATGTCAGCCCGTGCCATATCCTGTAACTCAGCATCGACAAAGTCATCGTTGTGTAGCCAGCCTTCTTTGGCTGCGTGAGGGCGAGAGGTGATTAAATAACGTGCCTTGGGGAAGGCGCCAGTTAAATCGTTTAGCCATTCACGAACATCGTTGCGACGCTCCTCGGGCACCTCGTCGAGGCCGTCAATTAATACCAGCGCTTTACCGCTTGTTAAGCGTTGGTGAGCCCAGCCTGCTGGGGCGTTGCTACCCATTGCCCTAGAAGCTTCTTTGGGGAAATCCTCCGGCGTAGGAAAGTCTATTTCAGAAAAATTACGTAGTTTAATCAAAAACGGTACGCAGTCATTTAGTGTTGATAACTCACCTTCTAACTTTCTTGCAGCAGCGAAGACGGCAAACCATTGTGTTAACGTCGTTTTACCTGAGCCTGCGGGGCCGCGTACAAATAAACGTTGGTAGTGTGCGACGGCTTTATCTGCGGGCATTGAGTCTCGTAAGTCAGCGCCCTTGGCTTCTCTGTCTTCATCTTCGCTACCATCGTCATCACGTTCAATAGTAATTCGTTCAACTTCAAGGGTGACGTAAGCAACGCTTAGGTTATAGCGGTTGTTGGATTCTGGGAGGTCGACACCGAATAATTCCAAGTGATCCCATTTACGTACACAGGCGTTGCGGTAATCGGCTTCAAAGGCATCCGCCTGTTCAGATACCACACGGTTCATGCCTTCAATGACTTGCTCTGCCATTGATTCGGTGCGCTGTAGTAACTCTTTACTGACGGCTTGCTCGAATTGAGGAAAGTTTGAACTCATATCCACAATTAATTGCGAGGCATGCGTTAGTACGCGTCGATAAATGTGTTGCTCTGACTCCGGGAAGAGCGTGTTCTCAGGGTCTTTTCCCGCTAATGCTGGATTGCCGCCATCTGCGCCGGTTCGGCTAAGGAAGTAATCTACGAGGGAGTCTTTTTCGAGGTTGTGTTTGGCCAGGGTTTCAGCATCAATCGTTGTGTTGCTAAGTGTTTCAGCTGCGGCGTTAGCGATAATGATAAGGCGTTCTTCATCAGCATCACCCGCTTCTTTCTTTAACAGCTTAAGGATACTGTCGGCTGCAAGATCACTTATCGCCCCAAATGTACGTTCAGTATTTCTACGAGGCAATACCTCGGGAATTTTCTTGATGAGTATTTCACTTATGGCACCGCCAGCCTCTGCGGTGATGGGGTCATCCTTAAGCCACACTTTTAACGCCGATTTAGCAATCGCAGCGCCAGCCATTAAACTCTCTATTAAAGCCATAGTGTTGGTATCTTTAAGTGGTTTAGGTGTAATTATACAATATGGCCTAGATTTGGGGTGTTTTTACCTTTGAGTATGCGTGTGGCGCGTAAATCGTTGCTTTTGGGGTGATTGCTATTTCGGGCGTGAACTAATAGGCGTACTCTCACAAACCTTGGGGCAGGCGCCGCTAAATAGATGGCTCAGCTAAGCTCCAGAGTTACAGTTAAATTCAAAAATTCGGCTAATAAAATCGGTGTGGGTTAATCTAGGTGCAAAAACAGCTGAATTGTTTACTTCTGGTGCCCCCACTTTACAGTGGAATGTGGCTGCCTTGGCGATGCATTTAAAAAGTTAAAAAGGCTGGTGCTTAGTCGATTGCGGCGAAGGTACACAGCATCAAATATTGCGCTCACCTTATTCTTTAATGCAATTAAATGGCATTTTTATTACCCATGTGTATGGCGATCACTGCTACGGTTTGCCGGGTTTGTTAGCAAGCACCTCGATGGCTGGACGAGCCGAGCCATTAACCATTGTCGCACCGAAAGGCGTTGGAGCGTTTGTGCAAACCACAATTTCTTGTACGGACATGAAAATTAATTACGACCTAAATTTTGTTGTTGTAAAATAAGCCCTGGGCCGCAGCATAGCACGGCAAAAGGCGTGGCTGAATTTGCGCAGGCTCAAGGTTTGCGTAATTTGGTGTTGACGAATTTTAGTGTTCGTTATCATCACCCTGACTATAAATAGTCGGTAAGTGTTTGGGCATTGGAAGAAGCTAGGCAGTTTTATCAGGGGAATATATTTTTAGCGAATGACTTTGATCGTTATTGTTTGAATAGGGAAAATCATCTTAGCCTTTATCAGGGCTAGGGTGTTTCAAGTTTTGGGCAAGAGGGATGGACATTCTCGCTGATATAGATATGACAACATTATTTATCGTTCTCATTGTGTTTGTATATGCTTAAATCGGAAAACATACTACGTTAACGAATATTTATTCGTTGTTTATCCAAATAAAAGGCGCGTCGACACAATACCCACCCTATATCGTTTTTCAACTCGTTTTACTTCTCACCTCGGCGGAGTTGCAACACATTTTTAGGTTTAGACGAACATCTTGGCATAAAAGCAACTTGATTCGCTTAAACGTTTAACGTATTATCTTAATTGCTAGCTTTCATACTACTAATAATAACAAGAAGCTGGCGAAATCATAGTGGCATAGGGCAACTCTCCTATTGCCATAGCAGTACCTACCATTTTAATTCTTGCATATTTAAGGTGTAGAATACCCTACGAACTACTTGAATTGCCGAGTTAGAGATTAAACGTTTAACTTCCAATCAGAGAAGACAGTGAAAATAATGAAGAGCCTCAAAACCCTTACGCTCGGTAGCGCGACTTGCGCGCTCCGGCATGTTCTCGTTCCCATTCTTCCGATACTCATGAGCTCCTATGCTTCAGCCATGGTGTTTCAGGCAGAAGATTATACAGATCACTTTGACAATACTCCGGGTAATACTGGAAATGCTTATCGTAGCGACGATGTGGATATTCAGGTCACCGATGATGTTGGCGGTGGCCATAACGTCGGCTGGATTGATGCCAGCGAGTGGCTAAGCTACAGCGATGTCAGCATCCCCACAACGGGCATGTACATCATCAATGTAAGAGTCGCCAGCGCGAATGGCGCAAGTTTTTCGGTAGACCTTAACGGCGGTAGTATTCAATTAGGCTCTTTTGACGTGCCTAATACTGGCGGCTGGCAAAATTGGAACACCGTTTCCAGTACCGTGCATATAGAGGCAGGCACTTACGGTCTCGGTGTTTTCGCGGCCACTGGCGGTTGGAACTTCAACTGGATTGAAATCAGCCCTGAATTCGAACCTACCCCTACGGCAACTCCGACACCAACTCCGACATTAACCCCAACTCCAACCCCTACGACGACAACAAATTTAGTCGTACAAGCAGAGGATTATACTAATTTCTCAGACACTACCCCAGGGAACAGTGGCAACGCTTACCGATCTGACGACGTGGATATTGAGATCACCACTGATATTGGTGCTGGCTTTGACGTT
>NVXL01000218.1 GCA_002746115.1 Alteromonadaceae bacterium | reverse complement strand
AATATGGCATCCCGATGGTACGAAAACCCGAACTAGCACGCGCCTTAGCACAAGCCGTAAAAATTGGTGACCCCATTCCGCTGGAGCAACAACAAAAAGTCGCGAGTATTTATCGCTGGCTATTGGCTGTTCCAGGCAAGCGGCTATTCAGTATATAAATACTGCTCAGCTTGACGCAAGAAATCAAACAACAGGATGCATAGCACAAGATGAACAATATTCGCAATATGTTTACCGGCATTCACGACTTATTGCTCGCCGCCGGAATGATTTCAATATTAATGATATTGTTTATCCCCATTCCGCCTTCGGTGCTTGATTTTTTATTGTTACTGAATTTTTCAGTGGCATTGCTAATATTATTGGTAACTTTTTACACGGAAAAACCCACCGCATTTTCAACATTTCCGTCCTTACTATTAATGACAACACTTTTCCGTCTTTCACTTAATATATCCGCAACACGCCTTATACTCGATGAAGCCGATGCTGGTAAAGTGATTGACGCGGTGGGGCATCAAGTTGTCGGCGGCAACTACGTTATCGGTTTAGTGGTCTTTTTAATTTTGATCGTGGTTCAATATGTCGTTGTCACCAACGGTGCCCAACGTGTTGCGGAAGTTGCCGCACGTTTTATTTTGGACTCCTTGCCCGGTAAGCAAATGAGTATTGATGCCGATTTAAATATGGGTATCATCGACCAAGATGAGGCTAAAAGCCGGCGTAGCGGATTGGAAAAAGAATCCAATTTCTATGGTGCAATGGATGGCGCCTCAAAGTTTGTTAAAGGTGACGCCATCGCAGGTATCATTATTGTGATCATTGATATTATTGGTGGTTTAATCATCGGCATGGTTCAACGCGGTATGTCCTGGGGCGAGGCCTTACATCGTTATACCTTACTCACCGTCGGTGACGGAATTGTCACACAAGTCCCCTCACTTATTATTGCCGTCGCTACCGGAATTATTATCACGCGTGCGGCAACTGATACTCGCCTTGCCCAAGAAATTACCATGCAGTTTTCCAGTCACCCCAAGACCTTAATCATCGTCGCTGTCGCACTCAGCGGCTTAGCCTTAGTCCCCGGCATTCCTGCGATCCCCGCTTTAGCCATAGTCGTTTTATTAGGCACCGCTGCATACTTCTCCTATAAACAGAAAAAAACAGGCACTTCCGATTCAGATAGCGCTGAAAACGGCGGCACGCAAACCGAGCAAACATCTGAAGAGGACGCCCTCTACCAATTAATTAAAAGCCAAGCCTTTACTTTAAACCTAGGCAGCACATTGACTAAGGCCTACCTAGACGACCCCTCTGAATTTGAAAAGCGTATCGGTATTTTACGAAAGCAGCTCGCTCAACAGCTTGGTTTAATCCTCCCCGCCTTGCATGCCAGTACCGAAAAAACCTTAGATCCAAATGCCTACACCGTGCAAATAAATGGTATAGAAATGGGTAACGGTAATATCAATCCGGATCACCTATTGGCCATCAACCCAGGAGGTGAACGCGCAACATTAGAGGGGGAAAAAACCCGCGAACCCACTTACGGACTCCCCGCACAATGGATTAAGCCCACTCTGAGGTCACAGGCGCAAGCCGCCGGTTATACCTTAGTTGAGGCCCAGACGGTGTTAATGACACATATTCAAGAGCTCTGTAAGCGTAACGCCTCTGAGTTTTTGACTCGGGCAGAGACGGAGAAATTAATCGAGTCACGCCGTGATGATCTCGGCTCACTCATTGATGAGCTAATTCCTGCTGTGCTCTCTTACTCTGATATTCAACGGGTATTGCAAACCCTCATAAGCGAACAAGTCCCAATTAAAAACCTCGACACCATACTAGAAGTACTGGTTGATTTAGGCCGACAGATCAAAGAACCCGAAAATTTAGCCGAACGTGTTCGCGAAAAATTAAGCATCGCCATCTGCAAAGCTCTCGATGATAAGCAAGGCCGCCTCAGCGTCATGACTTTAGCGCCAAATTTAGAACAGAAAATCCTAAGCGCCGCCACCAACACAGAGTCTAAGCACATAGGGCTTGCCCCACACGAACTAGAACAATTTATTAGTAAAGCCGCCAAAGAGTGCGAAAAGATGCTCGGAGCCAACTTAAACCCGGTTTTACTATGCGCGCCGCAGCTGCGTAAAATCATACGTAATATGCTCATTCGCGTATGCCCGCAGTTACATGTTTTATCCACGAACGAAGTAAGCCGTCACCCGAATATTGTCTCCGCAGGGCTGATAGAGGTGGAAATGCAAACTTAAGAACAGATCCGGAAAAACAAATCGTCAAATAAAAGTACGCCGAAGTGCCTAGAGGCTGCTACATTTAATAAAGCGGAACTGAACTAAAACCAAATAAGGATGATGATGATGATAAATGCTTGGAAAAATAATCTACCAAACCATACCGGGCTTTATCTATGAGTGATTTAATTTCAAGCTTAGCGAATGTCATGCAGGCTGAAATCAACACCTTAGACGTTATTGCTCAAAATAGCGCTAACGCCAATACTACCGCGTACCGTAGCCAGCGCAGCGTAATCAATCAGCCGTCTTTTTTACAGTTTATTGCAGCACCTGAAAATACAAAAACGCACTCAGGGGACGCAATATCACGCCCCTTAGATTCAAGCCCCCCAGCCATGCATACCAAACTGCTTCTCAGTGACGGCAGTTTGAGCATGACACAAGCCCCACTTGATTTTGCGCTAACAGGGGACGCTTGGTTTGGAATACAACACCCTGAAGGGCTCCAGCTTACTAGGAACGGCCACTTTCATTTGGACGATAACGGCACCTTGGTGACAACCCACGGTTACCCCGTCCTCGGCAGTGACATGCAAACTATTAATGGTCTAACGCTACAATCACGTATCGATTCCGATGGACAACTCGTTGACGGTAACCAGAAACTACTGATTTTACGTGCCCTCGACAGCAACAGCATAGTCCCACAAGGCGAAGGTTTGTATTTGAGTCATTCCGGCGTTGACGCTGCACAAAATTATCAAGTAATACAAGGCGCACTGGAAGGATCAAATGTAGATATCGGCAACGACATGGTGCGTTTATTACAAACCACGCGGCATATTGAAAGTTTACAGCGAGCCATGTCGTCCTACGACAGTATTATGGAAAGTGGCATCAACCAAATTGGCAATTAACCTCAAAAGACTCTAGCTCATGATAGATGCACTACATATATCTCAAAGCGGCTTAAAAGCGACCCAAGAATGGATCGATTTTATATCCAACAATGTTGCCAATATGCATACTGCAGGCTACAAAACCAGTCAGGTTTTGTTTGAAGACCTCGTATCAAGCAACCCTCAAACGGTCAACAGCAGTGGTACTAGCCAGAGCGACCATGCAGGGTTAGGTACACGCTTGACGAGCAGCTCAATCAACTTTGCTGAGGGCAGTTTTAAACCCACCAACCGACAGCTTGATATTGCAATTCAAGGCGCCGGTTTTCTCGAAGTCAATCAGGCAAAAGGCGGGCTGGCTTATACTCGCTTAGGTCGATTAGAAATCAATGACGAAGGTTATTTAAGCGTCACCGGCGGTCACCAGCTGAGTGACGACATTGCGGTACCCTCGGACGCTAGCCGACTTACAATCGACACTCAAGGTGTCGTTAGTGCTATCTATGACGATGGCAACCAAATTGAATTAGGTCAAATACGCTTGGCGCACATTCAAAACTCCCAAAACCTCAGAGCTATTGGCAACAGTCTCTATCAGCTTCCCTCAGAGAGTGCCCCACCACTGTTACAAAGTGCAGGCGAAGGCGGTACGGGTAAAATAGCACAAGGATTTTTAGAAATGTCTAACGTCGTCTTAGTCGATGAAATGACCAATTTAGTCCTAGCACAGCGTGCTTACCAGCTAAATGCTCGCTTAATCCAGACGGCGGATCAAATACTCGAAACGGTTAACAACTTGCGTAGGTAGACGATCATGGCCTCTTTGTTGTTAGGCGCTGCCGTCGGCCTTACGCTGCAGTGTTCGCAGATGCTTCAAGTGCCACCAGACCAACAGCTCGCAGAGCATGCTTTGAACCCAGTAGAAGCACAGAGCAATTTAATTAAAAACACTGAATACGACAACTGGCCGTATTATGTTTGCAATAAATACACACAGCAATATTACAATGTTCGCTTAAAAGTACTAAAACAGTCGAACAATACTACTATTGAAGTAAAAACCAGTAACAAGAGCCTAGGTCAACTCGAAATCGGCGAAGTACTTGCAGGCCGAGCAAAAATTCAATGGCACGCGAATACCGGTACGAAAAAATACCTATGGTGGATTCAAATACAAGCACAGCAAGATGTATGGGTCTTCCGTCATAATTTAAACATAGAAGAAAAAATTAAAAAATCTGACATTAAAAAATCTCGAAGTGATGTAGCGAAATTATTAGGTGTACAGACGCCCACCAAAGAATCACCAGCCGGGAAAATCACACGTAGAACGGTGCGAAAAGGCGCGATAATCACTGAAAATTTGATTTCACCGCCACCGTTAATACGTAAAAACGATGCCATAAACATTATTGCATCAAACGCAAAAATCACCTTAAGCTCACGTGGTATTGCCCTCAATACAGGGTGGAAAGCCGGGGAGCATATTCAAGTTAAAGTAAACGGCGCAACCGAAGCGATTCGTGCAACCGTTTCAGGAAAAAAGACTGCCCATGTCGATATTTAATCGTCAACTGTCCTATAAGTTAGGCACAAAGAACTTAGGTACAAAAATACTACTGCTAGTCATACTTTTATCGCCTACCGTCTGGGCCAACAGTGTTATAGATATTGATAACTACCAAGCCCTCACCAGCGACAGACGAGCCTTTCGTGTTGGCGACCCTTTGGTCATTTTAGTCGTAGAATCCACTACCGCACAATCGAGTGCTAGCACGGGCGTGAGCAAACGGATCAATATAGAAGCGCGGGCCTTTGACAATATAAGCCGCCCATCGGTAGGGCTCGATTTAGGCGCTGCAGATGAAGGGACAGGACAGACTATTCGTAGCGGTAAAGCCCGCACTCAGCTAAGTGCACGCATTACCAAGATTTTACCCAACGAGACTTATTTAATAGAAGGCAGACAGAACCTAATTGTTAACGACGAAGATCAAAGTATTACCCTCAGCGGAATTGTTCGTGCTTATGACATCAGTAAAGACAACACTCTAATGTCGAACAGAATATCTGAAGCAAAAATTTCGATACATGGCGACGGTAGCATCAGCAAAGCACAAAAACAAAGTTTGGTTTACCGGCTAATGCAATGGCTGGGGTTATTTTAATGAATAAAAACAAGCCCATCCGTATAACTATGCCTAGCATAAACATTAGCCGCATAAACATTTTATTACTATTTATCGTTTTCGGCTGTATTTTCAACACCCAAATACACGCCGCCGAGATTGCTGTGCGGCTAAAAGATCTCTCACGTATTGAAGGCAATCGAGAACTCGCCTTAAATGGCTATGGCATTGTCGTCGGATTATCAGGTAGCGGCGACTCTTCTCGTCACCGCGCGACCTTACAATCACTTGCCAATACCCTAAGCAATTTTGGCTTACAGGTGGATGAGCGCGATTTAAATAGCCGCAACGTCGCGTCCGTCATCATCACCGCTGAATTACCGGCTTATAGCGAACCCGGAGACCGTATTGATATTCGTGTCGCATCCACAGGCGATGCTAAAAGCCTCAGCGGCGGCACCTTGTTATTAGCGCCGATGTACGGACCCGATAAAAAACTTTACGCCCTCTCCCAAGGTGCGCTGACCGTTGGTGGTTACGATGTTAGCTCCTTCAGTAATCGCAGCCGAAAAAATCATACCACCGTTGGCCAAATTGCACGCGGCGCCACTATCGAGCGCCCCTCACCTCACGTCGCATTAAAAAGCCACCACATCAATATTATTCTAAACGAGCCAGATTACACCACAGCCAATCGTGTTGTGAACGAAATACGGCGCACCTTAGGCGTAAGCGAGGTATCCGCATTACATCCAGGTAAAATCTCGTTAACATTAGCGGAAGACATCCAGGTAATGCCATTTATAGCGCGCCTAGAAAACATCACCGTAACACCAGACTTGGACGCACGCGTCGTCGTCAATGAGCGTACAGGCACTATAGTCGCAGGGAGCAACGTCATTTTAGGGCAGATTAGCATTGCCCATGGTGATCTACGTATTGAGGTCGTGACAAAGTTTGATACCACTCAACCACAACTCAATTTTCGATCCGGCGATGGTATACGTACAGTAGTCACTCCTGACACCAATATTGTGGTGACTGAAGGTCATAGCGAACCCGTTTCACTCCCTGCTGGCACCACCGTAGGGGAATTAGTTCAAGCCCTAAATCGAATACGTTTATCCACACGCGACGTAATTACAATATTGCAATCTATTAAAGCAGCTGGCGCCTTACATGCGGAGTTAATTATTCAATGATCGTTAACGATATAAATCTTTCTCTCGCCACATGGGCACTTGGGCTTGAGCAAGCCAAGGCCAATGTGGCGGCAAATAATATTGCCAACGCTAATGTCAGCGGTAGTATTCGAGAAGTGAGATTCGAGCAACTACTAAGCGACGTCGCTAAAGCCGTACAAAGTGGCGACAACACTGGAGCAATGTCTTTATTCAAGCAAGAAATCGTCAGTCATGAAACAACAGGTACCACCTTGTTTAACGGCGTCGCACTGGACAACGAAGTCGCCGAGTTATCTGCGGCGCAAGGGCGCTACCGCGTCATTGCAGAAGCCCTATCGCGACAATTTGGTTTAATGTCACTGGCAACACGAGGGCGTTAATAAGATGGAATTTCAATCTATCGCCGAAGCGGCACGCTTTGGCATGACATACGAGCGCAGCCGCGTAGAGGCGGCCTCACAAAACCTAGCCCTCGCCAACGTCGCTTATAGCAACGCAGCACAAGCGAGCCAAGCCGCAGAACAAATTCAAACAAATTTATTTAACAGCTTACTAAGCGCAAGCGGTAGCGACAGCAATGGCAATACCCTAGCAAGCTCCCAGTTACTCTCCAAGCAAAGCTCTGGAGTGACAACGGTACACGACCCCAGCCACCCCTTAGCCAATAGTCAAGGTGAGGTTTTCTTTGCTGATATCGACCCAGTCCGAGAAATGGCCACACTAGTCTCTGCCGTGCGCGCTTATGAAGCGAATATTCGCGCATATAATACTAATGGTGAAATGAACCAAGCCGCGTTAGGCATTGGCGGATCACGGTAATTCCCGGGAGTATAATAATGACAATCGAAGCACTTACAGCCATTTCAAACGATTTTGGTTTTAGCAGCTCAGCCATCACCGCCGCTGATATCGCCCCATCATCAACGCTATCCATGCCGATGAACACCGTGGGCGCATCACAAACAGACGCCTCAAGCAACGAGTTCAACAACATGCTGCTCTCGGGTGTGCAACAGCTCAACACTAAAGTGCAAGCCTCAGAAGACGCCTTACAAAATTACATTCTAAACAACAACATTTCTACCCACGAACTAATGATTGCGATGGAACAAGCAAAGCACGCAATGGAGATTGCGGTAGAAGTACGCAATAAAGCCGTTGAAGCTTACCAACAAATTGTGCGCATGCAGATTTAAGACCTAAGGTCTTAAATCTAAGCTCTTAAACCTAAGGCCTTAGGTTTAAGGTAACGGCTCCCCACGAGCACTCACATACAAGCTATACCACTGCTCGCGACTTAACTCCACCTTACCCGCTTGCCCGCATGCCGTTATACGCTCTGGGTTAGCCGTGCCAATCACAGGCTGAATATTTGCAGGATGGCGCAACAACCACGCAAGGACAATTGCCTCAGCGCTCACGCCAAATTCCCCGGCAAGCGCCGCGACTTTATCGGCGGTTTGGCGCACATAAATTGGCTGGTCGCTAATATCTTTACCGGTATACAAACCCTGGGCCAAGCTGCCCCATGATTGGATTTGGACATCGTTTTGCCCGCAGTACTCAAGTGTGCCAGCGGCAAAGTTGATATTTGCCCCGTCGGGGTTGACGGCAAAAACACCTTCGTCGACAAAACTATGGCGCTGCAAACTCATTTCTAACTGGTTGCTGACTAGGGGGTAAGGTAGGTAAGACTGCAAAAACTGCATTTGCGTACCCGACATGTTTGAAACACCAAAGTACTTTACCTTTCCAGCCGCTTTCAAGGCAGTAAAAGCTTCAGCAACTTCTTCGGGATTCATTAAGGGGTCGGGGCGATGTAGCTCTAGGATATCTAACTGCTCTACACCCAAACGCGTTAAAGAGCCTTCGACCGAAT
This sequence comes from Alteromonadaceae bacterium, assembly GCA_002746115.1. GTDB lineage: Bacteria > Pseudomonadota > Gammaproteobacteria > Pseudomonadales > Cellvibrionaceae. The sequence continues at coordinate 25,093 of NVXL01000218.1, read as the reverse complement.
CGCAAATCCACTGGCGACTGAAGTCGTAACGCTGTGGCCCCTGCTCATCCTCAAACTTGATACCACATTTAGACTGTAAATAGATTTCATCACGTAACTCAGGGCGCAGCTTTAGTACCTCGCCAAACACCGACTCGGCTTTGCCACGGCAGTAGATATCCGCATGGTCAAAGAAGTTGATACCCACAGCCAAAGCGGCATCAATGGCCGCATGCGCATGTTTGAGATCTTGAGCGCTAGAAGTGCTGGCTCCCCAGTCGCCACCAAGGCTCATACAGCCAAAAACGAGTTGGCTGGCATCGGGAAGAATACGGTTGATCGGAAGGTTGGTCATAGCTAGGCCCATTGTTAGTCACATGTAATGACAATATTCTGGCTTAGTTTGTGACTTTATAACACCTGAATTCTAGAAAAACGCGATAAAAACACGATAAAAAAAGACGAGCTAGCTAGATAGACTTAAGTTAGATCTAGCTTTAAACCTAACTTAAACTCAGTTTTAAACTGTCTTTTTACCCCGTGCAGCAACACGGCGTGAGCGAGACAACAAAAGTAGGCCACTAGCAAATAAAACAAAAGCCGCAGGTAGCGGTGTTTCAACGGTGATAGTCGCTACTTTAACGAAATCATCCCCAGCACTCAATGAACCCCCTAAGATATTGCCATTGTATGCACCCACCAGCCAGTAACGTGAACGTGCTTGCTGTGAATTAATATCAGTGCCATCCAAACTTACGTCGGCATAGTCACCATTAGCGACCCAACCCATATCCAATAAGTCTTCCCAGCTACTTCCTGCAAAACTACCTGAGAAAGAGTCAAAGTCATCCCCCTGATAGGACAGGATCGTCATATCACTGTCGTGACGAATCGCACCTAATGAAATCGAAGTTAATGCTACTGGGCTATCTTCAAAATCAAATAACAACATATCAAACTTATCTTGAGAGTTATCCACTTCAAAACTTGGAGCTCGGCCAACACCCAATCCGCGCCCAGTCAACTGCCCAACCTCGTCCTGCCCAATCAAAGCAGAACCTATAGTGCCGCCAGCAGATTCATTAGTCGTCCAACCGCTTATTGTTACCCCTAAACCATCAACTTCGTATTCCCGCTCCTGTTGATATAGGCCAGGCACGCCATCATTTTCCAAGAAGTCAAAGGTTGTAGTAGCCGAATAAGCCGGGAGAGCGCAAAAGACGGTGGCACCAACGATGGCAAGTGATTTACTTAATACTTTCATAACAGTTCTCGAAACCTTCATTAACAGGGGGAAACACTCAAATCATTTGAGTCCCAAAAAACGAATTACACGACAAAAAGATGTAATACACGCCTCGAATAGCAATTTACGCGCCAAAAGCACCACCCTCACCTTTTTGCGATCACTATTCAACCAGATAGTATTTTTTTCAAACGCAACTAAGCCTATGCCTTACCTGTAAAGACTTATAACTATATAGTCGGCATATCCGATTAACTAGCATGAGATTGAATAGTAAAGACCTTCGACAAACTCGTGACACCAACCACCTAAAATGATGCTTTTTGCGCCACGATATCGATTCAAGGGGATTATTGTCGGAAATGGGAAAGATTTTGAGCTTTACACCCTGTAAATAGCATCGACAGAAGTTAGCGGTAACGCTTAAATAATTGACAGTATTTGGATTTAAATTCCAAAGCCGCTCATTCTATAAAGAGATACGGGGATACAGGGAGCCTGACATTCCATGTAAGTATGCTTAAGACAGGGATTCAAAATAAAACAGGTCAGAACGACCTTAATTAAGTGCGGGTGCAGCCACCAATTGATAACTGATAAATACACACGCACACTACAGATAAATTTACTTACGCTGTTTAGCCTTACGGCGTGAGCGAGTAAAAAACAACATGCCGCTCGCAAACATTAAGAAACTGGCTGGGAGAGGCGTTTCCACAGAAATAGAAGCCACTTTGACATAATCATCACCAGTGCTTAAAACATTATTACCAAGTATATTCTCGTTAAAAGCACCGACTAACCAATAGCTTGAGCGCTGTTGCTGAGAATTCACGTCAGTACCGCCTAAGCTGACATCCGCGTAGTCCCCATTTGCAGCCCAGCCCATACCAAGTAGGTCTTCCCAAGTATTACCGGCAAAGGTATCCCCAAAGGAAGCAAAGCCACCTCCTTGATACGACATAATCGTCAAGTCACTATCGTGGCGGACTACACCGAGAGAAACTGACTGCAATGACACCAGTGCGTCATCAAACGCGAACAGTAACATGTCAAACTTAGACATGTAATTATCAACTTCAAAGCTTGGCGCGCGCCCAACCCCTAAGCCACGGCCAGGGAGCTGGCCGACCTCTTCCTGACCGATTAAAGTTGGACTAATCGCACCGCCGGCTAATTCACTAGTCGTCCAACCAGTAATGTTTACCCCAAGACCGTCTTCTTCATAATTACGCTCATATTGATAAATACCAACCACACCATCATTTTCCAAGAAATCAAATGTTACATTGGCAGCAAACGACGGTGACGGAACAAAGAGTAACACGAGACCCACAACAAGAGTTTTTGTACAAAAATTCATATTAACCTCAAATAGACTCCATTAAAGAAGACCGTAGATATAATAACAATTTCTTGCCGTACTCTGAATGAACTACGTGCGACAAAGAATCAACACATGACATATAAGCACTTTATATACCACCCCTTAAAAACCGCCATATTACTCGAAACAACCTTTATTATTAGTATATAACACGGCTTATATGCGTTTAAGTTAATATCTACATATGAATATGTTATTAATTTTTCATTATTAAATCAACCAACACAAAATCAAGTAAAAATACTCGACACAGATATTTTTTACTTATTACCTAAACAATAAGTCCTATATACCTATACGATATGACATTAAAACAATTATTGAAAAATACTTAAAACAATGCTTAAAAACAACAAGTTAACTTAGTACAAAAAAACCTATTTAAAATCGATAATAGAAATAACAAACCCACCAAAACGACATCGTATAAATCACGGTGTTTTTATACCCCATAGATTTACTCATGACAGCAAGGCAAGCACAGAAAGATATATAGTCCTACCCCCATTGGTTCTATGACCCAGCTCACTACAATCGATGACAAAACCCCTTGCATCCATGTAAAAATGTGGTCAACAACAAAGTTCAAGTCCTTATGCCCTGCTAATATAGCGCCGCTACAAACTTAGCAACCACCACAACTGCACAAGCTAATTAACTATGCCAATACCAAGCGCTAACACCAAAGCCCGCAGCGGGATAAGCACTGCAATAAGCGTCTTCATATTAATCGCCCTACTAACAGGCCTGTTAGCAGCGGCTTGGGCCTACAAAACACTAGTGGATAGTCACCCTCTGCTAGAGGGCAGCATTGAACTCCCGGGCTTACAAGGCGCCGTTAAGATCGAGCGTGATATTCAAGGCATCCCAACTGTTCGAGCACAATCGCGCATAGACATCTCTTTTGCATTAGGCTTTCTGCACGCCCAAGAACGCATGTTTCAAATGGATCTATATCGCCGCAGCGCCGCCGGGGAACTTGCAGAGCTACTCGGCTCCAAGGCAATAAACTATGATACACGTATCCGTCGCCATCGTTTTCGCTGGCGATCCGAGCAGAATTTCGCAGCACTCAAGCAAAGTGACAAAGCCCTACTTCAAGCCTACGCCAACGGCGTTAATAGTGGCATACAACAACTCAAAAAACGCCCTTTTGAATACCTGCTTTTGGGGGCAGGTGAGATCAGCCCCTGGAAACCAGAAGAGACCCTATTGGTAACAGCCGCAATGACTTTAGACCTCCAAGACGAAGCCGCAGGTTTAGAGCGCTCACTCGGTGCAATGAAAGATATACTGCCATCAGATTGGTATCATTTTTTAAAACCCAGCTACGGCCAATGGGATGCACCAATCGATGCTCAAGAGACAGCCAGCGAGCTGAGCCTGCCACATACAAAGTTAACACAGCTATTATCTCAGTTAAGCTCGCTACCCAAGCGCGAAGGCTTTGATGGTAGCTTACCCAGTGACTGGTCAGATGGCAGTCACAAATGGTCAGGCTATGTGCCCTTCGAAGAGCATCCTCGCCAAGTTCACCACCAACAGAGGCGCATATGGACCGTTGGCAACAAAAGCTATTGGAGGAACTAGTTGAGAGACTACGAGAGAGGCCGTCCACACACAACACCGCTGACATTGCCGAAATCCAAGAATTTGTCACTAACTGGGGGGCGGGAAAATGTATTTAACGGTGACCACCCGCTAAGCAAAGCGGTGCCTCTACTAAGCAGGTTAATTGATATGCCGCAAATACCACAAGCGGGAGATAACTTTATGCCGCTTAAACAGCAAAAGGCTTTTGGCGTTTCCCAACGTATGATAGTTTCTCCAGGAAATGAGCAAGAGGGTATTTTCCATATGCCCGGCGGACAATCAAGTCACCCTCTCACACCTTATTATGGCGAGGGACACGACGATTGGGTCGCCGCGCAACCCAGTGCATTTTTACCTGGGGATGCCCAATGGGTATTAACATTATCACCGTCAACATCACCTCATAATTAACCACTACTCAGGATAAATAATTCTCATGCTTTTATATAACAAGCTCCTCTTCGCATTCAGCACCCTATTATTCATAAGCGCTTGCCATGCTGGCGCTCCGAGTAAAATTGCTGGCAAATCATCAAACCATAATGGTTTAGTCGCAATTAAAAGCGCCCACAATGTCGCCACGACAGCCGATCGTTTAGAGTCAGTGTTAAAAAGCAAAGGCATGACGGTTTTTTCTCGTATTGATCACGCCGAAAATGCCAAAAAAGTGGGTCTCGATTTAAACCCAACTCAGGTCATCCTCTTTGGCAACCCCAAGGTAGGTACGCGCTTAATGCAGTGCGAACAAACAATTGCAATTGACCTGCCACAAAAAGCACTTATCTGGAAGGACGACAAAGGTACGGTATGGCTGTCTTACAACGACCCCATGTACCTCGCCGATCGTCATGCCATTACAGGCTGCTCAAAAGTCTTAGAAAAAATCAGTATGGCTTTGGGTAATTTTGCTAAAAAAGCAACCAGTGCAAAATAAACTCAAGGTCTAATACAGCTTAACGCTAAAGCTAATGACAGGGCTAATGACAGGGCTAATGACAGGGCTAATAAATGCATAATCAGGCTTTAAATTTTTATCATATTTACCCCTATTGCCAAGCTCCGGTACTGGCAAAAAAATACACCCCAGCTGTCCCTAAGCGTGCACGCCAATACTGCATGCCTGTGAACGCCGCATGTCGCGAAGGCATGCTATTTTTTCCGCCACTGACAATGCAAGCTAAACTCACCAGTCAAAGCTTATTATTACGCTACCAAACTGAAGACGGCGAACAAAAACAACACGAAATTGCGCTACATGCACAAAATGAAATAGACACTGAGACCAGTACGAATACACGCTGCTCAAATAACAATTATATTATCATTCATGACCTCTCCCCTTCCCGTAGTGACGAGCTGCAAAAAAAGTATCGCGCTCGCATGCAAGACGAGAGCATGCCCGATTATATCGACAAAGACAATTTTGGGTTTTACGAAGTACTCGCCAATGCAATGATAGAACCCGAAGGTGCGTATCTACAGTTATGGCTAGGCGGCGTAATACAAACAGCGCCGGGAACCTCTGTCATGATAAAGCACCCCAGCAATTTCATTTCAGACCCAGGCTGGCACTGCCTAGACGCAATAGTGGAAAGCGATCACTGGCACGGCTGGTTTGCCGTAGTCATACAAATACCCAATAACAATGAATGGGTGACAATTGACGAAAACAAACCGCTTTGCCAAGCAATTCCGCTAACTCAAGGCAGTACCTCACTTGAGCTTAGCGCGCTAGATGAGATTCCTCAGGAGCATTTTACCGGCCCGCTAAAATGGCATGTTTTTGACCCTGAATATGGCGTAAAGCCGGGGAAATATCAGCGTGAACGGCAAAAAAGAAAATGAAGAATAGAAGATGAGAGAATGAACAGGAAAACAGGACATCAATCAGGCAAGTATTACGCAAACGCACTAAAAACAACACGCCAACGTAAACCTGCCAAATAACGCTTAAAATTAAAACTATGCGTGGACGTTAACGTTTTGACCAACCGGACTAGATGAATCAACCGGTCTTTCAGTCTCAGTTTTAGCTGCAGCTTGCTGCCCACTGGCAGGAACCGCTGCCGCTGCAGCCGCTTTATCTGCCTCAGCATTGTGACTAGCCTTATTTGCAGCAAAAGACTCCCCACCGCCACCCGTAGGACCAATTTGCATATGACAAACTCCTCTTTTAATCTAAATTAGCTATAAGCATTTAATTGCCATGGATCTTGCCCTAATAACGTCGGCAGAAATTCAATATTCTTTAGCGTATTATCCATATTTTGGCTATAGAAAGCATGCGAAGCTAAGAGATGCTCTGCCGACCTTGAGCCCCATACCACAGCACTACCAAGGACATTATCACCACCACGGGGATACAACTATATATTAGCCAATCCCAGCCTTGCGTAAACAACACCAAACCCGCAGATAGCGACGCCAATGCTTGTAAAGAGAACACAACGAAGTCATTTATCCCCTGTGCTTTAAAGCGCTCATGCGCGTGATAGGTAGTCGGCAGTATCGCAGTGCCGGATAAAAATAGAAAATTCCACCCAAGCCCCAAGACCACCATCATCCACCAGTATTGCATTAAACTGTGCCCCATTAGTGCTAACACTATCACCATAGAATAAGCAAAAGTACCTGCGATTAAAAAGGGCATACTGCCAAAGCGTTGCATTAAAGCCCCCGTAAGCAAAGAAGGTAAAAGCATAGCAATTAGATGGCTTTGAATCACCCACTTGGTATCACGCAAACTATGGCCGTGCATATCATGCATACTGATTGGCGTTGCTGTCATCACATAACTCATTACGGCAAAACCGACGCCACTCGCAATGACGGCCAAAACAAAAGCGGGCTGCTTAAAAAAATCGAGCACACTGCGCGTATCTCCATGATTATCCGTATTAGCATTGTCACACTCCTTATAAAAACCGAATATCAGCATCCCCGTCAGACACATTAAGCCAAGCACCAGAAATGAAGCCACAAAACCGTGCTCAGAAGCGATTAAGTCTTTAGTCGAGAGCGCAATCTCCGGCCCACCTACAGCCCCTAAAAGACCTGCCAGCATTAAAAAAGATAAAGCGATAGGGGCTTTATTGGGTGAGTCCAAGCTCTCAATAATGGCAAAGCGTAACTGCAGCATAAATGCCTGAGAGACGCCAATACAGCTTGCCCCCAATAAGAGCAAACTAAATTTCCCAAAAAAAGTTGCGCCCGTTAATACAAGTGTCGCAATCAAAGCAAAGCTCATACCGAGCATGCAAGCTCTTTTGCGCCCGAACTTTTTTTGCGCCAATACTGCGGGAATCGTCGATAACGCGGTCGCGACAATCATAACGGCAATAGGCAAAGTCGCCCAACTTGGGTCTGGCGCCATAACTGCGCCCAACAATCCACCAACAAACACCAAGACAGGCGCAATAGACTGCACCAAGGGCTGCACGGCATAAATAATCCAAATATTTTTCGGGAATTTTTTTATCTCTTGAAACACTTTTTTATCTCTTAGGGTATTAATTAACACTTAAATTAATAGTTGAATTGACACTTACTAGCACTGATGAATAAAATAAGAATCTAACAATACAGTTATCTAACAAGATCACTAAATAGGCAAGAAAATACAAATAAGTGTGCCCTCACCTAAGGTAGAGGACACCTCAAAACGGCCTTTATGCCGGTCCACAATCCCATAGCTTATTGACATACCAAGGCCTGTACCTTCGCCTTCGGGCTTCGTGGTAAAGAACGGTTCAAATATACGCTCAACGGTTTCTGGCGTCATGCCACAGCCATTGTCTTGAAAGGAGATACAAAGATCCTCACCTACCTGTTCCATAGTGATTTGTAGCACACCATAATAGCCGTTATCATCAGGATTTCCGGTACTACACATCGCCTGACAGGCATTGGCCATCAAATTCATAAACACTTGGTTGATTTCTGAGGCCGCACACAAAATTTCGGTGTCCTCTTTAATATCAAGAGTGAATTTCACTTCGGTTTTAAAGTTTGCTCTCACCAACTCCAATGTACTACTTAAACCCTTACTAAGGGTTTCAAAACTTAAATCGCCAGAATCTGATCGAGAAAAAGTACGTAAATTATTCACAATTTCATTTATCCGCTGAGTACCTTCACTCAACAAGGATAAATGGCTAAATAATTGCTCAAAGCGCTGTTCAAAACTTTCCAATATTTCGTCATTACCTGGCTCGTCTGCCACTAACTCGCGCAAGTAAAACTGAAAACTACTCAAGTCGCGATCCAAGTTAGATGCCGCCGCGTTAGCAAAACTCGCAGGGTTGTTGATTTCATGACCAACACCCGCCACCAAAGCACCAAGGCTCGACATTTTTTCGGCTTGTACCAACTGGCTTTGAGTTTGCTTTAAGTTCTCATAGGCTTTATTAAGGTGATCGTGACTGCGTCGCAGTTGTTCTGTACGAGTCGTGACTTCGTTCTCAATACGGCGGTGCATATCGAGAAGCCTTAGATGCGTTTTGATGCGCGAGAATAGCTCTTCTTTCGCGACCGGCTTAGTTAAAAAGTCATTGCCTCCAACACGAAACCCCTCCTCCATATCGCTCACTTGGGTTTTTGCGGTCAGAAATATAATTGGTAATTGACCAGTCGAATAGTCTTTCCTAAGCATTTGGCACACTTGGTATCCGGTAAGGCCAGGCATCATGACATCAAGCATGACAAGATCCACACCATGGGTTTCCTGCTTAAGCATCTGCAATGCCTGCTGCCCCGACGAACACTCGCTTATACGGTAATCCTCAAGTGACAGGAGGTTAAATAAAACTTGACGATTAATCGGCTCGTCATCGACCACCAAGATATGATATTGACCGTCTGGGTTTTCTGACGATAACTGCAATTCTCCGTGGGCATCTACACCCCCATCGTTCCGAAGAAGCGGTTTACCCCCTAGTCGCACCGTCTCAATGGCCGATAAATCCCGCTCAGATGCGACGGCAATACCAGCAACCGCAGCGGTGTCGGACTGCGTCAACGAAAAGCGTAGCGTCGTCCCCCAATTCTCTTTTGAGGAAATCTTTAATACCCCCCCGTGTAACTCTACTAACTGCCTTGTTACTGCAAGCCCTAGTCCGGTGCCGCCAAACTTCCGAGAGCCCGACCCATCCACTTGCTCAAACGCATTAAAGACACTGTCTAATTTATCTTCCGCAATACCGATACCGGTATCTTCAACCAAAATCCAAAGGAGATCCCCTTCCATTTGCGTACTCACTCTTACGCAGCCTTCATTCGTAAATTTAATCGCGTTACCTACCAAATTATATAAAATCTGTTGTACGCGGTTTTCATCGGCTAGCACAGAGGGCAAATATTTATCTACTGAGTTAACTAGCTCAATTGTTTTAGTGCCGACCATGGGGCCACTTAATTGCAAAATACTCTCAGTCAGCTGGTGAATATCTACGACCGTTCGGTTGAGAGTAATCGAGTGTTCCCGAAGTTTTGAAAAATCTAAAATATCATCAATCAAATAAGCTAAACGCTTACTACTATTAACGATAAGCCTTAAGTTATCGAGAGTTTCTTTAGGCAACTGACCCGTAACACCCGCAATTAACGATTCAGACAAGCCAATAATACCATTGAGCGGCGTGCGTAACTCATGAGAAGTATTCGCCAAAAAGGCATCTTTGGTTTTATCTAAGTCGCGTAAGCGTGCAATAATTTGGCTTTCATCCTCTACACGCTTTAAATGTAATACCGTATAAAATATCAACAACAATACGACAATACCTAAAAAAACGTAAACCAACTTAACGTACCAAGTAAGCCACCACGGAGGTAATATTTTTATGGCTATTGATAGACCTCGCTCATTCCATACACCTTCGTTATTTGACGCTTTGATGCGCAAAACATACTCGCCGGGGTCTAGGTTGGTATAGGTGGCACTACGCCGATACTTAATATAATTCCAGTCATCCTCGAAGCCTTTTAGGTAATAAGCATATTGACTCTTTTCGGGTAGGTCATAATTAAGCGCCGCAAATTCAAATGAGAATACCGACTGCGTATGGTTTAATGTGATTGACCACGTATGATTCAAAGCCTTAGAGAGGGGCGAGTCAGGATGCCCAAAAGGCATGGCTTTATTAAATATTTTAAAATCCGTTAACACCAAACTGGGTGCAACCGTATTTTTAAATACCTTGTCTGGCCTAAAAACCGTTAATCCATGACTACTACCAAAAACCAACTCACCTTTTTGGGTCTTTAAGCTTGCGCCATCATGAAATAAGTTACCGGGTAGCCCATGTAGCTTACTGTAGTTATAAAACTGCTCGCGCTCTTTATCAAAGCGGGATAAGCCATTCCCAGTTGAAAACCACAGGGAGCCAAAGTCATCCTCCACGACACCGTTAACGGTATTATGAGGTAAACCCTCCGGGACTTGAAAAACCCGAAAGCTCTTATCGTCTCGCCCCCACCGGTTTACACCTCCGCCCTGGGTGGCGAACCACATGTAACCGTCAAGATCTTGCGAGATCGCGCGCACCGTCGGCACACTTAAATCAATGGGATGGCTCGTATGTTGGGGATAAGCACGAATGGTAAGGCCCGCAGTGCCGCCTGCATCATTTCTATGCGCGGAATATAGACCGTCATCCGTCGCAAGCCAAATAACACCAATATCATCTTCATGCATACCGATAATTCGCCCGGGGTTGGGTCGCCCAGGGTCGATCCGCCAACTCATGAAATCGTCCGTATCACGCCGGTAGCGATGCAAGCCACCTTTATTTGTACCCACCCATAGCTCGCCATCACGATCTTTAAATAGGGACCAAACTTCTCTATTCGTTAAACTGTTGTCTTTGCTGGGGTCAGGCATGTAGCGCTGGAAAATACCGGTCTGGAGGTCTAACTTACTCAAGCCCCACCAAGTGGAACCGCTCCAAACATAACGCTCATCATCCACCAATAACGCAGACACGGCCGCACTGTTTAATGCTCTAGGGTCATTACGCCGGAAATGATATTGCTGAATTTTACCGCTTGAGCGATCGATATAATTTAGGCCGTTACGTGTGCCAACCCATAGGTTCGACTTGCCATCTTCTGCAATCGAAAGTACATCGGAGTTAGTAAGGTCATTCTCCTCTCCAGGTACGCGTTGATAATTTTGAAATGTAGAGGCGTAGCGATCAACTCTCGACGCGCCAGAAGGGGCATGCCCCACCCATAAAGCACCGTCTTTATCGGAAAATATACGGTTCGCGATAAGAAATGTGCTGCCATCCTGTGCCAGCAAATGCCATTCAAAGCCATCTCGTTCGGAAAGAAAACGATAGACCCCGGAGTCTCCCGCAGCAATCCATACCTGTCCAAGCGCATCCACATAGACATCTCGCAGATCCCGTGTGCGCATCATGTTAATGCCATTAAGATCCCACGGAAAATGAGTAATCTTTTGTGCGTCTCCGCCTAAACGGAATAAGCCATTATCAGTAGCGAAAAATACATCGCCAATACTCGTGCCAGCAATGCTGCGGATATGCACGGCATTCGCTTCAACAGATTTCAAAAAATCCTGCTTATAATTGTCATACCGCTCCACCAAGACTTTACCCCCCGTATAACTCACGGTTAAGCGGTCAAGGACGTGGGAACTCAAACCAGCCCAAATTTTTCCGGTGGAGTCTTCGTATACTGACAATACTTCGTCACCTGATAGACTGTTATTAACGCCCGGCTGATGCCTGATTCGGTCAAAGTCATCGCTTACCGGGTCAAGTCTATTTAAGCCCCCACCGGCAGTGCCCGCCCAAATAGCACCATCCACCTTACTTTCAAGCATACAGATGACACTGTTATGGCTTAAGCTACGTGTTTGCTCGGGATTATATTGATAACGCTTAAAGCGTTCGGTTCTGGGGTCATAACGATTCAGTCCCCAATAAGTAGCTACCCACAAAAAGCCATGTTTATCGACTAATAGGTCATTGATACTATTGGTACTAATCGTGTCGTCATCATCGGCGTCGTGTAAATAGAGTTTTACCTGATAGCCGTCGTAACGTGCAAGACCTGCCTCACCGCCAAACCACATAAAGCCGTCATGATCCTGCGCGACCGCGCGCACCTCCCCGATGGACTCTAAACTCTGATTATCCAAACTCCGAAACTTGAGTGGAGAGCCTGACAATACGCCCACAGACCAGCAGGCAAGGCTTGTGAACACTAATACCCAAGTACATACCCAAGTAAATGCCCAAGTGGTGAACCGTACTATCATTTTATGAGATAAGCCCACGAATATTGAAATGCCATAAGGTTTAAGAAGATATGCTTAAGTATAGAAACAAACCGACTATTTTGATGATGTATCCGACGACAAGCAGAGCCAAAGTAAGGCACCAACACCAAGAGAATACACTATCACTGTAAAGTACCAGTATTGAGATGCTAAAAACAATCAAGCGATAAGCAATTTGAACTCCCTTACGCCCTGTGTCAGGATACGCGCCCAAACTAGTGTCGCAAGTGAAGCGTGTGGAGTGAAATATGAGCACGGTCTGTTTATTAATCAATACCGATAACAACGCCGCCCCTAAAAACCACACAGCACTAGCCAATGCCCTGCTAAAGCATGGCAGCGACGTCTATTTAGGCGCCATCGAAAGCATGCATATGGAAGGCGATAAAATTTACGCAGATTGCCACCACTTAAAAACCAATATGTCTTGTGGTGAGATCCCCGAACGATATCGTGACAGGGCATGCTTAAACCATATGGATTTCTGCTGGGTACTTGGTTTTGGTAAACGAGAGGCTTTTTTAGATTATATTGAGCTGATGTGGATACTCAGTCAATCGAGCACACTGATCAACTCCCCCGAAGCCTTAATGTTTGCGAACAACAAATATTCTACCCAACTCTTTTGTCCAGACAACTGCCCCGAAACCTATGCGTCTAGCGATTTCGAGTACCTATGGAACAAATACAAAGAGAACAATAGTTCGACATGGATAATCAAACCCCCCGCGGAATCCCACGGTCGCGATGTTTACCTTTTAAAACCGGAAGACAAAAACGCAAGGGTGATCATTCAATCGATGACGGGCAACAAAAATAATCGCTTCTGTCTTTTGCAAAAATACATAACTGAAATACAGAAGGGTGAAAAACGCGTGCTACTGGCTGGCGGTAAACCTATCTGCCAATATGGTCGGCGACCCTCTAACGACGACCACCGAACCAATATACATCAAAATGGCCTCGCTTTTACCTGCGAGCTAAGCGATAACGAAAGGTCACTGCTAGAAGCACTCGGTAAAAAATTACTAGCGATTGGCGCCTATTTCGTCGGTGTAGACATGGCCTACCCCTACATTGTGGAATTAAACGTCGTCAACCCTGGCGGACTGAATACAATCTATGAGCTTTGCGGACAAGATTTTGGCTTAGATGTGGTACGAGAAGTACTATCAAGCACCAAAGAGTCAAGCGCCCAAAAAACATCTTTTCACGAATAATATCGCTACATTTACGACTGCAAGCTAGTAATACATGCGCTATAGCATGGGCTTTAGCGACGATACACGCTATAGTCAATACGCTATTATTAACCCAAGTATTAACCCCAAATTTACCGAATTAGGTAGGTAGCATGCCCAAGTTTGTCGCTTTAGATTCCCGTCAGCATCGAAACTTAAAAATCGACCCCGATAAAGTTGAGAAACAAAGCGACAAAGAACGTATGGTACCCGTGGTCATCAACGAGTTCAGTAAGTTAATCGTACACTTTCCCATAGTAATAACAAAAAACACAGAGACCCGCCGTTTTGCCTGTGTGGCCTTGCTTGGTTTTGAGGAGGGTGAGAATTTATTTTGGGAAAGCAACGCTTGGAATGCTATCTATACACCGCTAAATATCGCCCGTCAGCCCCTATTTATTGGCACCGAAAAAGGCAAAGAGCCTGCCGTTTGTATCAACATGGAAAGTGATTGCATCGTTAACCACACTCAAGTCCAAGCTCAAACAAAGGACAAGGGTAAAGCGCTATTTGACGAATATGGTAACGACACTGAATTCTTACTGCAATTTAAAGGCATGCTCGCGGAGCTAATCGAAGGGGATGCGCATACATCAACACTAATACAAGCTTTGCTAGACTTTGATCTGCTAACACCAATTCAACTAGAGATCACCTTCGATGATCAATCATCCAGTCAAATAGCCGGTTTATATACTATCGATGAAAAAAAACTCGAAAATCTCGCTGAAGAAGAATTCGCTGTACTGCGAAGACAGGGTATGCTCAAGCCAATCTACATCATGATTGCTTCAATCTCGAACATCTATGCCTTGATCCAGAAAAAGAATCAACGCCTTAAAGGCTAAATACCCACCCCGCCCTCAAAGACTGCAGCCGCTTAAAAGCTACAAAAAAATCCGGTAAATTAAAAACTGTAGCTAACTCCAGCCTCAATACCTTTCATCTCAACATCATCACCCAGATTTAATATCTCGTAACCAACCTTGACACCGATGCCATTCCTCAGCGTCAAGTTCCAACCAAAGCTCGCGCCATACCCGGTACCATCGTCTGAACCAATAACTTGATCATTATCAATCACATCAAAATTATAATCTAAGATATTTACATTTAAATATAACCCGTTTACCTCGCCTAATGGGAGTTGAAAACGGGGACCAAAATAAAGCGCATCATATTCCATTCTAGTGTCATTATATAAGCTTATAAAAAAGGTAAAGTCATTACTATCGCCTTCCAAATATCCAACACCCAAGCCAAGACTTTTTGTAAACAAGTAATCATAATTAACGCTCAAGTGAACCGCGTTTAAATCTAAGACCTCTCTCGTAGCATCGTCATCACCCCGCCCAAGATCCAAACTAGCAATCCCGCCAGAGAGCCCCACACGATGAGGGTTATCAATAGCCAGTGCTCCAGATGAAAGTGCATACAGGCCAAGCGATGCAGCGAATATCAATACAGTTTTTTTCACAAATTAACTCCATTTTAATTTTTTAAGAACTACAAATTACGGCAGCGTATGTACTCTAACAACTCATCATAACAACCGTGCTCATTGACCTGCAAAGCATCTTTCTTGGCAGTGTCAAACCAACATAAGGTACTTGCTTTAAGGGTGGTTAACACACAATTAAAATCTTCTTGTTCCAATGGTCTGATCTTGCCTTGATCGATTGACGCTTTTAAGGCTATCTCGACTGCGGCATTACATAAGTGCACAAGGTCAGCGCCTGAGAACATCGGGCAGGCATCAGCTAAAGCCTCCAGATCAACATCCCCTAAAGGTTTACCTTTTAAATACTGTCGTAACATTATCACTCGATCATCACGCTCGGGCGGAAAGACCGATATGACATTATCAAAACGCCCCGGACGACACAAAGCAGGGTCTACATCCCAAGGATGGTTTGTTGCTGCCAAAATAAACAGGTTCTTATTCTCCTCTTCCAGCCCATCCATTTCACTCAACAACTGATTCACGAGGGTTCGCATGCCACTGGAGCGCAGCTGGCTGCGCTTTTGGCCTAAAGCATCTAATTCATCAATAAACAACACGGCAGGAGACTGACTACGGGCATACTCAAAAATATCATGCAGCTTGCGCTCGCTCTCCCCCAAATGCATATCCAGAATATCCGTTAAACCAACACTCATAAACTTAGCGCCAATCTCACCGGCTAAGGCCTTTGCTATATACGTCTTACCACAGCCGGGAGGACCAAAAAGCAGCATGCCGCCACCAAGATCCTTACCGTACGCTTTCGTCAACTCAGGGTTATTCAATGGCCCTAAAAAAGACAGCTGTAAATGTTCTTTGACGACATCCATTCCTCCAACGTCACTTAACGACAGCCCTGGCTCCTTACTTTCAAGCTCGGAGGTTTCAAGCTCGGAGGAACCGACATCACCGCGACTGCTGACCAGCCGCAGCTTCACTCCTTGAGTGGGTCTGACGTGGCTCAATTCAGGTTTCACAACGCCATCATCATTACCATGCTCATAACCCGAGATACCGCGTATATGATTACCATATTCTGTTTTGCTTTTGGTCGTCACAATCACACCCTTCGGCTGAGAGCCCTCAGGGCTCCCAAGCACCTCCTCATGACGAGAAGTTAAAGCGCTTAACTGGGATTGGTATTCACAGGCAAGTTCATGATGCTCTAGCATACGCGCCAAAGAAAGGGCTAGCTCTATCGCTTGAGGGTTAGAAGGCTGCAAAGTGATCGATTCTTGAGCTAATGTAAAGGCACGCTCAAGCTCAGAAGGCTCTTTGGCTAACAACTGCGCCAAATGAAGAGTGAGGTCAAAATCATTGGGTGTTGCAGCCAAACCGGCTTCCAACGCAAAAATAACGCTGTTACTATTCATTATCAATGAGAGATCCACAATGTTAATTGAGCAGGTACTTTAACTTTAACTAAAGCTTCAGCTTTAACCAAAACTAAAACTAAAACTAAAAGAACTTGCTGTATGAATGAGTTTAAAGCGTAATACTGTATGAGCGATGAATTTTTTAGTATCCCCACTAAGTACTAATTCTATTTTTTTACACACTTTAAGAAACTTTTGGCGCCAACAAAATGACTTAGCCGCCTACAATTCACCCTTAGCTCGCCCTTACCTCACCCATCATTATTGCTGTACTCCAAAAGCACCCGTTTTAACTCGGGGAAGTCAATTGGCTTACTAAGGTAGTGATTGCACCCAGCCAACATATAATCATGTATTTTTTCTGGCCGATCTTCAGCCGTTAAAGCATATATTGGCACCGTACAGCCCTGCGCACGCAAGTGCATCGTCGCAGTTTTTCCGTCCATAACAGGCATGTACATATCCATTAAGATAAGATCGACAGTATTATTCTTCATATAATCTAGAACTTGTTGACCATCGCTAACAATGTCGATATCCATACCGATCTGTTTAACAAAATACTGAATTAGCTTCTGGTTTGCGAGCGTATCCTCAGCCAATAGAATCTTGCCGCACCGTGCACCAACGCCATTTTCACCGGGCTTTATGGCCTGCGACGCGGCCTCCACTTCGCCTCCATTATTCTCAACATTCACTGCATTGTCAGCACCCAGCGTTGCCGCATCGCTTATCATCAACCCGGCATTAAGCTTACAAGCTTCGGGTCTAGAAGCGGAGGCTTTGTTTAAATACGGCGTAACCGTCGCATAAAACTTATCCCGGCTAAAGGGTTTCTCAATAAACGCGATAAAACCTAAGGCCATATATTCCTCGATATCTCCACCTGAAATATCAGCACTTACGGCAATCAAAGGGATATTAATACCTCTATTTAACAGCTCTCTCGCGGCAGAAACTCCAGACATGACCGGCATCCGCAAATCCATGAGAACTAAATCAAATGCATACTCGGCGTTATCACTTCCGATTGCCGCCAAGGCCTCTTGACCATTACTCACAACGGACAAATTAACCTTAGCACCCTCCAACATACTCCGAACTAATATTTGATTATCAACGTTATCCTCGGCAAACAATACATTCCCGCAAAGCGGCTGATCATCAGCGGTAGCTTTGGGAGGCTTGGCTTTGAACATACAGTCAACAGAACTTACCCACCCCGTTTGATCAAGCGGCCCACTACTGATGGAAAAACCAAACAAACTTCCCTTGTTTAGAGCACTCTCAACGCTTATCTCTCCACCTAGCTTAAGCGCAATTTTTTGAGACAAATACAAACCTAAGCCCGTACCACCATAATGCCGCGTCGTCGATACATCCCCTTGTTCAAACGCACGAAAGAGTTTATCGCATTGAGCTTGAGTCATGCCAACACCGGTATCTTTTATCGAAAATAAAAGACGCTCATTTTTTCGATCGCATGATACCGTCAAGGTAACACCACCGATAGCAGTAAACTTAATGGCATTACTGCAGAGATTAATCAATATTTGACGCATTCGCAAAGGATCAGAAATAATATTTCTGGGTATTTCATCAACAATATCCACTTCAAAATAGAGGCTCTTTCTTCTAGCTGAGAGATAAAAGAAATTGTAGGTATCCTGAATCATTTTGGGAACATCCACAACAATCGCTTCTATTTGCATCTTGCCTGATTCAAATTTTGACAGATTTAACACATCATTCACAATTTGAATCAGATGATTGCTACTGGAAATGATCGTTTTCGCATGCTCATGGACATCGCTATTACTGGGCATCTTCCCTTCGATAAGTTCGGCATAACCTTTAATCGCGGTTAGCGGTGTGCGAATTTCATGGCTCATATTTGCAAAAAATTGCGTGCGAGCATTTTTTTCCCTCTGAGCTATTCGAGCCTGATTTTTATTAATAAAGGTATAAAATATTAACCAAAATATAGCACCACCAATAATAAAATATAGGCTATATGCCCACCAAGATCGCCACCACGCTGGCAAAATACGCACATTAATGGATGCGCCAGCCGCATTCCATGTCATATCATTATTGGCACCTCTAACCCGGAAGGTATAGCGCCCTGGATCCAAATTCATATAGGTGACAGTACGCCGAGCACTGGGCTCAGTCCAATCTTTCTCGAAGCCTTCTAAGCGGTAGCTGTACCTATTAAGCTCCGGCAAATGATAATTCAATGCAGCAAACTCTAAAGAAAAGATAGATTGCTTGTGGTTTAAGACCAAATCAGATATTTGACTAATGGATTGCTGTAACGGTGAGCCTTCTCCCCCTATGACAACAGGTTTATTAAATAACGAAAATTTTGTCAATACGACTGGTGGAATTTTCTTATTTTCAAACAATTCCGTCGGTCTAAAAATACTCAGCCCTTCGGTACTGCCAAATGCTAATTCACCATTAGACAATTGTGCGTAAGCGGGACGATTATGCACATTACCCGCGAGACCGTGTCGCTTGCTGTAATTATTGAAAGTTTCGGTTTTTGGATTAAACCGTGACAATCCCTTCGCTGTTGAGAACCAGATCATCCCCGTTTGATCTTCAACAATACCCGTAACATTAGTATCAGCCAAGCCATCATCCACACCATAGGTCGTAAAATTTAACGGGCGCCCATTATTATCACGATTAAGGCGGTTGCGGCCAAACCACATATTTCCACGGCTATCTTCTAAAATAGCCCAAATATTACCGAAACTTAAACTCTCTGCATCGCCGGGGCGATTGTAAAAATATTGAAACTTACCGGTATCACGATCGAGTAACGCGATGCCGCCCTCCGTCCCCAACCAGAACTCACCTCGGCTGTTTTCATAAAGTCTATGGATATCACGCTGAACAATGTTAGCTCGTTTATCGGCACCACCGTTATAGACTTTGAAATCATCCGAGAAAGGCATGTAGCGTAAAAGCCCCGCATCAGTAGCGACCCATATTCGACCTTGCCTATCTTCTTTAACATGACGAACATTTAGGCTGTCTAAGCTTTTTTGCTTATCAATAAGCTTATCGTAATAGTGGACAAATGTATCGCTGCCATACTCGCGTCGATATAATCCACCTTTCCAGGTGCCTACCCAAAAGTTATTTCTTGAATCAAATGTTAAGGTCTCAATAGGTTTATTATCGAAGCCTGCCAAGCCGGTACCGCTCTGGCTGTTTGGCAGCCGGTCTCCCAGACGCTGAGCATCGTCCGAATTAGCTTGTATTTTGCTTTGGTAACGAACAACTGTATCCGCTTTCAAGGACAAGTAATTTAACCCACGCTCAGTACCCACCCAAAGTTTCCCTACCTTATCTTCGGCAAGCGAAATAACAGATTTATGACTTAAACTATTATCAAGGTATGCATTGTAGTGATAACTTCGAAAATTAGACGCGTAAGGTGCCAGCTTAGAAACACCGCTCGGAAAATACCCCAACCAAAGATTGTCACTCAGGTCTTGATAGATGTTAAACACTTTATCGCTGCCAATACTTTTTGGGTTATCTTGTTCAAATCGATACGAATAAAACATCGGTCGATTAATATCTTGATTAAAGTGATTCATCCCGCCACCATTGGTAGCGATCAAAAAATTATTCTGTCTATCAATTAACAAGCGCTGAACGATATTGGAACCGAGGCTATTGGGGTTTTTCGGGTCATGTCGATAAGCCGTAAATATGCCAGAATGACGATCGAACATAAAAAGCCCCGCCCCACGCGTCCCAAACCACAGGCGCTGGCGCTGGTCTTCGGCAATACTGATAATCGGGCTTAACAGCCCCGGCTCCGATTGAGCGCTATTCGCACCTTGCCCGGCAATATCGAGATTATACACATAGAGCTCACTCGCCCCATCTTTAGGATTAAAACGAATTAGACCTTGGGCATAGGTGCCCAGCCAGAGCATGCCCTGCCGATCTTTATAGATATCAATAATGCGGTAACTCGTCGCCACACCTTGCGAATTTTTTAGTGTGATCTGCTCGGTTTGCCCGGTTTCAATATTGAAACGACTTAATCCTTGCCCAGTACCAACCCAGAAATAATTTTGGTCACCCAGCTCAACACACTCAATATAACTCGCAGGTTGCATATCGGGGCTCTGTACAATATCGATAAAACGAGTAAAACCCTCCGTGTTAGGGTCATAACGATTAAGCCCTGAAGACGTGATAACCCACATTCGCCCCTGAGTATCCATCCGTATATCGCGGACATAATTCCCTTCTAGACTATTAACGTCTCTAGGTTGATTTTTAAAGAGTTTAAGCTCATAACCATCATAACGGCCAAGGCCTCCGTTGCCGCCAAACCACATAAACCCTTGAGCATCCTCAAGTGCGGTGGTTTGAAAAGATATGACATCAAATTCTTGTAGGTCTAGCGTGCTAAAACGTAAACGAGAGGGCTCCCCACCAGCACCAGCATGACTAATTGCTACAGACCCACAGCTCAAAAAAGACAGAGCGATATATTTAAGTAAAAACCGCAATCTCATAGTGAGCTGTTATTCCTCGTTCGATAGATTTAAAAAAGGGGATTCTCCTCAGATCAATACAATTATAGCGGAGCATCGCCTCTTATTGGGCATTTCCATCTCCAGCGTGCGATGCTGGATCAAGGTGTCAAACGAATCATTAGCCAAGCCCAAACTGTACGATATAGCAAATAGGAAGACTGCCAAGCAGTGCTATGCTAAAAACAGGACGATTCAATGATAAACGCAAATGAGCCAATCTAATGAGAAACGCAAATGAGAAACACTAATGAAAGGACTTAAGACCACTCTTTTGCTTTTATCCTTAGCCTTGCTAATAGCCTGCGGCCCAGGCCTTGGTGACGAGCCGCCACTGCATGATGCCGCGCTTCGCGGTAACAATAAGGAGGTTCTCGAATTACTCGATAGCGGTATACCCGTCGACAGCCTCAATAGCGAAGGCGCAACACCTCTGCATTGGGCGGCTTTTAAAGGCCATGAAGCGGTCGCGAAGACACTGCTAAACTACGGAGCTGACGTTAACGCACTTACAAAAAAAGGCTCAACACCATTACGCTTAGCGAGTACTCACAAACGCAAGAAGCTTATTGTATTGCTTAAAACTCGGGGCGCGACAGAATAAAAATCGCTTATTTAGTGACGAATGTCGTTTTAAACATCAAAAGCGCCAACACTTTACTATCCTTAATAAACCTAGACTGACCAACAATAGGATATCCCGTGGGCGAAGGTACTTCTTTCATCTCAAAAAGAATAGGATTGTATATAGGCCTAGCTACCATTACCGGTATCGCGCTCATTGGTACTTGGTGGTTACTCACGCCATCATGGCAAGCATTATTCACAAGTGATATCAGCGCTGATTCACGCAACGCCGCAATCAATCACTTAATGGCATCCAAAGAACCGTTCAAAGAACAAGAAGAGACTGGGTTATTGCTCGTTAATGCCAATCACATTGCGCAAATACGGCAAGAACTCAGTGGTATGGGCATTCCCGCCGATACACGCCCCGGACTCGAACTCTTTGGGGAAACAGACTACGGTATGTCGGAGTTTACTCAGCGCATTAATTACCAGCGCGCCATGGAAGCCGAAATCGCACACACCATTAGCGATTTTGAAGAAGTGCGCCGCGCGCGCGTACATCTAAATATCCCCAAGCAATCAATTTTTCGCGATCAGCAAACCAGCCCCAAAGCCTCCGTTGTCATCACAACTAGCAAAGGCCAGCACCTAAGCGCCGAACAAATATCTGGTATCAGTGAACTCGTTGCTAGCACCGTTGAAGGCTTAGCGGCTAATAAGGTGGTCGTTCTCAATGAAAGCGGTAATATATTATCAACTAGCTCCAACCCAGCAAATAGCCATGCACCAGCCTCTGCTAACGCTATTGAGCTAGCACTGACCCAAAAAGCCCGAACCTTGATCGAGGGTTTTGTGCACCCTGACAATGTACAAATTGCCGTTAACGCTACCCTCGATTATGACCAAATGCGCGCGGTGAGGGAGGAGATTATCCCGATAAAAGGTACGCAAGGCTTACTCAAAAAAAGTAAACGTAAAATTACTCAAGGTCAAGCCAGCGGAAAAGATTCGCCTAAAAGCCGTGCCGACGGCTCTGACGTAGAAGAAGAGTTTGTATTCTCCACCGAACGCTCCGAGATTTCGTATGCATCTGGCGACATAAAAACGCTTAGTGTCGGTATTGTCATCAGAGTAGACTTATCAGAACAAACCCTTTCCGACATTGAGCAAGTATTAAGTGCCGGTCTAGGCCTAGACGTATTGCGCGGTGACCGAATTAGTGTCGTCACTACCTTATCAAGGACAAATACCTCTATTACTGTAACGCCAGACAATTTACTCGGAGGCCGTTTACTCGCCGACGGTTTGAACAATAATAAGCGCACACAATTAGACACCCGAACAGACGATACCCATCGCTCAATTAACGAGCAACTAGCTCACGATAACTCGCTACTCAACACCATTGCAGGCAAGCGGTTTATGAGCGATACAACTCTAGCGCTTATTGTTCTCGCATGCGCAGCTGCCATAATTCTTGTATTACTAAGCTTATTAATACTACGTAAACCCAAAAAGACAACGGTAAGAAGTTTAAGCCAGCAAGAGCTGGAACAGTTACTACAGGAAGCCAAAACATGGATAGCACAAGGAACACTGAGCGATGCCAGTTAAATTACATCGTGAATTAGCGCTAAAAATTTCCTGCTTAAGAGGAAAGGATCAAAAATGGATACTCAACCGCCTCTCTGAGGAAGAGCAAAACACCCTTACGCCATTGCTTCGTGAAATAAGCGAACTAGGTTTAAACCGAGATCCAACTATCATTGATGCCGTCATGAGCTCAATTAACGGTATAGAAGAAAGCAAACTACAGGCCTCGACATTAAGCAAAGTAAAAGACCTGCCAAATATGCCTCAGTTTTGGCAAAGCCTGCTATTAGGCTGCATAGAAAAACGCGAAAGGGCATCGATTAAACGTAAATTTGGATTAAAAATTCCGCCTCAGGAAGTCATCGAAGACATTCCCCCAGCATTGAAAAAAACCATCATTGCTTTAGCAACTGAATAATGAAATGAGTAAGTTAATTAAGAATATCACCCTTGCTAACACTCGTCGATCACTCGACAGCGATATGATGCAACAAGATAATCGCAATACCAAGATAAATGATATTAGTATAAATGACATCGATAAAAATAAAACCCGAGTGGATTTATCAAATACCGATTTAGAACCCAGCCCAAGTCAAAACCAAAACCAAAACCAAAACATAGAAAAACCAGAGCTTGCCAGAATTTTCAAGGACGAATTAGAAACCTTAAAAACTGAAGCGCGCGATCAAGGCCTTCTTGACGCAAAAAAAATGATCGCAGCAGAAATCGAAGAACAAGTCCGACAGCATAAAGCACAACTAGATCAAGATCATCAGCGTGAGCAATTGGTATTAACACGCGACAGTCAAGTATTGGAAACATTAATCAAGGAAATTAGCACACTAAGAAAACAAAAAAATATCGAGCTCGAAGCCAGCATGATACGTTTGAGCTTAGCTTGCCTATATAAACTCACAGGTGAAACCAAGTGCTATCAACATATCATCGAGCATACAATCAAGACTTCTATTGCTGATGAAAATACACAAGCTCAAGTGAAAATACGGCTAGCCCGAGAAGATCTAGGTATCGTTGCGCAACTCAGCAAAGAAACCAAAGAGCAGTGTCAATTTATCGAGGATCGCCAACTACAACCGGGCAGCTGTTTTATCGAATCCGGCTTTTCTACCTTGGATATGAGCGTACTCGCACAAGTCGATCAAATTCGAGATGCTCTAGTAGAAACACTACAAAAAAGATTTACCGACAATGACTGAACTTGCCTACTTAGATGCTATACGCTCACTCAAACTTGGGCGTCAGACAGGCAAATTAACCGCAATACATGGCGGCGTCATTGAAGCGTCTGGCTGCGACGATGTGCATCAGGGGGAGCTTGTAGAGATTATTCAAGCAAAAGAAGGGGCACGCAGCCGAGCTGAAGTCGTAGGCTTACGCAATGAGCGTATCTTGTTAATGCCCTTCGGTTCGGTACAGGGTTTATGCCTAAATAGTACCGTTGTACCTCTCAATCATTCTTTAAAAATACCCGTCGGTAACGCCCTGCTAGGGCGAGTAATCGATCCTCTAGGTAACCCTTTAGACAAACTCGGCCCAATTGAAACCAATGCCTACGGCAGCTCTTTTGCGCGCCCAATAAACCCTCTTGATCGTACCCCAATTCGCACAGTACTGCCGACTGGAGTAAAAGCGCTCGATACTTTTTGCCCCCTCGGGCGAGGGCAGCGTATTGGTATTATGGCGGGCAGCGGCGTCGGTAAAAGCACC
>NVXL01000217.1 GCA_002746115.1 Alteromonadaceae bacterium | reverse complement strand
CGTGCGAGCCAACGGCATCCGCAGCCAACATGCTAACGTCACCAGCGCCACAGCCAATGTCCAATACACGCATACCGGAACTTAAACCAGCGCGTGCGAATAGCGACTCGGTTAAGCGATTGGTGTAACGTGCTTGCAATATGAGGCGACGATACTCTTCATCTTGAGAGCCAAGGATATAAGCCTCATAGGCCTGGCAACTTTGATATGCGATCATTCCATAGTCCAAATTATTATTTAACTTAGCCGCCTACAGAACAAAATTAAAGGCCTAACTAAGGGAGGGGTTAGTAACTTAATAACCGAGCTGAGGCTTTCTCCGTTGCTGCCCTAGTCTCACCGAATAATGATCATATGTTAAATGTGGGTGCTTTGTAAGCAATTCGACGGGAAGCTCGCGCATCTGTGATTTAGCCGACATAAAAAACGTGTGCGGCTCCACATAACCGCTAAAAACATTAAATTACATACGCCTAATACCCCCCTTAATTGCCAACAAATACCCACTTAAACCAAGGGGGTTAAGGGCTTTTAATCAATTGACCATTTTGGTTATAAAAAAATCACAGACGCTAGCTGGTTTAATCCCCAAGCGTCGCTCATACTTATTCTCAACATGCAGTAACCTAATGTGAACCACTTGGAGGACGTATGACAGAATATACCGTACAACCCGGCGACACACTTGGTAGTATCGCTAAAGCGACCTTAGGCAACGCCGCACTGTATACCAAGATTGCAGAAGCGAATAACATTGAAAACGTGAACAACGTTTCCGTTGGCACCGTGCTAACCATTCCAGGAGACGATGACAGCGCTGGCGGCACCGCAGCTGCAAGTGGCGCGAGTACCGGTACATTAAGCGCCGAACAACTCGGTCAAATTTTAGGCTCTGGCAGTGACGAACGCGTCGATACATACCTAGGCGCTCTCAATGACTGTTGCGCAAAATATGAGATCAACACCAGCTTACGCATGGCCAACTTCTTGGCACAAGTCTGCCATGAGAGTAATAGCTTTCGCGCCGTTAGCGAGAATTTAAACTACAGCGCCAAAGCCTTACGCGGTGTATTTGGCAAGTACTTTAAAGACGACGAGATTGCCGAAGAGTACGCCCGTCAGCCAGAAAAAATTGCCAACCGTGTATACGCTAACCGTATGGGTAACGGCGATGAAGACAGCGGTGACGGTTGGGCCTATCGTGGTCGAGGTTTAATGCAGTTAACCGGTAAAAACAATTACCAAAGCTTTAGTGACGCCTACGGCGCCGACGCGGTAGGCGAGCCAGTACGTGTCGCAGAGGATCCTGAATTATGCGTCGCAGTAGCGGGTTGGTATTGGGATAGTAATAAACTCAACGCTTTAGCCGATGAAGACGACGTTAAAAAGATTACTAAGAAAATTAACGGCGGTTATAACGGCCTTGGAGATCGTGAAGAGAAGCTTGCGAGATTTAAAGGGATATTAGGGGGTTAATTCGACTGAATTACTTTTTGCTGGTTTTGCTGGTAAGACCTCCTCAAAAGGGGTCTTACCACTATCAAGCTAATAGCCACAAGATCAGTGGTATACTGCGCTTATTGAATACGAATAGCACTTGGCGCAACAAACGATGAAATACCCCCTAGGCGTACAAACTTTTAGCAAAGTTATCCAACAAAACTACGTTTACGTGGATAAAACAGCGCTAATTTACGAGTTAATAGATCAAGGCGAATGGTATTTTTTATCCCGCCCACGACGCTTTGGTAAATCCCTACTGGTATCGACACTAGAGTCACTATTTTTAGGTGAAAAAGCGCTATTCAAAGGCCTCGATATCGCCAATACTGACTACGCATTTGAATCCGTTCCAGTCATCAAACTAGAGTTTACCGCAGCAAAAATCACCGACGCCCCAAGCTTAGAAGCATTTATTAGCGAGCAAGCTCAATCCTTAGCGCAAGCCCACGGCATCAGCCTAACAAGTACACACTTTGAACGACAGTTCAGTGAAATCGTCACCCGCTTACACCAAAATACAGGTAAACGCGTTGCGCTGCTTATTGATGAATATGACAAGCCTATTCTCAACACATTAGAAAGCGACGAGCTTGTCAGTGTAAAAGACACCTTAAACGCTTTTTACGCGATGCTTAAAACACTAGATGCGCATTTACACTTTGTTTTTATCACAGGCGTCTCTAAGTTTTCGAAAGTGAGCGTTTTCTCCGGAATGAATAACCTGCGTGACATTAGTACACACGCACGTTACGCCACGCTTTGCGGCTACACCCAACAGGAAATGACCCAATACTTTAGCGCCCCAACCGCAGCATTAGCGAATAAATTACAGCTCACTGACGAGCAAGCAAAGCAAGAAATCGCCCATTGGTATAACGGCTATTGTTTTAACCTAGAAAGTAATCGAGTTTACAACCCACACTCAGTACTATCTTTATTTGACACCTTAAAATTTGAGAATTACTGGTTTCAAACCGCAACGCCAACATTTTTAATTAATTTATTAAAACGCGAACAAACAGATTTATCTGAACTCGCATCCGTTGAAGTGAGCGAAAGCGCTTTTTATGCCGTAGAGCCCGAGCAGCTAGACGTCTATGCTGTATTATTACAAACCGGTTATTTGACCTTAAAAAGCTACGAGGCGCCCCTATATTGCTTAGACTTCCCTAACAAAGAAGTAAAAGACGCTTTTTATGAGTCTTTAGTGGCAAATTACGCCGCCATCGCGCCAAGCTCTGCTAAGACCTATGCCGCTAAAATGCATCGTTTTTTAAACCAAAACAATATCGCAGGGTTTATTGAACAGTTACGAATATTTTTAGCTGGTGTACCCTATGAGATTACTTTAAAAAACGAAAAATATTATCAATCCTTGTTTTTTGTAATCTGTAAGTTATTAGGGTTTACAGCAGAGGTGGAGGTTAGCACTAACAAAGGCCGAATCGACTGCGTTGTCGAAACAGATAAGACTATCTACATCATAGAGTTTAAGCTGCAAGGTAATAAAGATGACGCTTTACAGCAAATTAAAGACAAGCAGTATGCGCAAAAATACCAAGGACAAGGTAAGAAAATCACACTGTTAGGCGTGGCCTTTGATCATCAAGAGAGAAATATTGGCGAGTGGATTGAAGAGGGTGCGTGATACGCTCACCAAAGCTAAAGGGCGTTTATTACATTGACTTGATTTGATTTTTAACCGCCCTAATTACCGGGGAAGCGATTCCCCGTAGTGAACCAATCCCCCAAAAATCGCATCACAGCACGTATTTTTTTACTGTATTGAATATCCGCATGGCACACCAGCCAAAATTCAGCCTCCGGCATAGCCAAACCCTCTCCCACCCGAATTAACTCAGGGAACCGCTGTGCAACATAGCGAAAAGTCATACACAAACCAACTCCCGCACGCGCCAAAGCCAACTGCTGAAGCATACTGTCGGTTAGCATACTAAATTGTTCTCGCCCTATCCCCAAGTCCATCGCCTTCAGCTCTTCTTTGGCCACTTTATTTTTATCAAAACCAATCAAGGGGCACTTTATTATATCAGGCAAATTATCCGGATAATCATAGCGCTCCAACAAAGCCTTGGTGCCGTAAACGCCTAAACTACAATCACACAAATACCTGCTAACGACATCTGTTTGTGTGGGTTTAGGAGAGCGAATTGCAATATCAGCATCGCGACGGCTTAAGCTGGCAATATTATCGTTAATATCCAACTCAACTTTAAGCTCTGGGTAAGATTGCTGCATGGCACAGAGCGCATCAGGCATAGAATACAAACCGAATAGCTCACTACAGGTAATACGGATGCTGCCCTCAATTGTATCTTCCTGCCCCGTGATACTACGATGAAAGCCATCCACTTGCTTCATCACCTCGCCAGCAGACTCGACCAAACGCTCCCCAGCTTCGGTAATTTTCAGGCCTTTATTACTCCGCTCAAACAGATGCAAGCCGCTTTGTCGCTCCAAGCATTGAATCTGACGGGTCAGTGTTGGCTGGGTAGAGCCGAGGCTTCGTGCCGCTTCTGAGAAGCTACCGCATTGAGAAACCGCCCAGAAGGCACGGATAAGGTTTAAGTCGCTGCTATTCATTTACGTATAGCCAGTATAGAGAAATTGGGGTTTAGTATGTGAGTGCGCATGTGTAAAATCAAGCCGCTCACACAAATCAACACATACAGCGATTAACAAACACAGTGATTATGTACTCCAGACAAAGGAAATTTAAGGATAATGCGCATGTTAAAAAAGAATCTACTCGTAGCTCTCATTGCAGGTAGCGTAGCTTGCACGCTTCAACCGGTTTATGCGGATGTTAACCTCAGAATTGACCCGATAAATATGATTATCGGCTCATATAAAGCCGACCTTGAGATTGAGCTCAGCCAAGGCTACACCCTCTCCCCCACATTCACATATCACGAGTCCGGTAACTTTATTTTTCGCGACCGCGAAGGTTTTGCGCTTGGATTAAGAGCTAACAAATATTTTTCAAATACGGCCTATAAAGGGATTTTTGTTTCCGGTGAGTTACGCTATGTGGATATGGAAACATCATCATCTCACCTCTTCCGCCCACAAACTACCGGCGATGCGACCGGCTTCGAAATGGATTTAATGGTCGGTTACTCTTGGCTCTGGGAGTCATTTAACATGAGCCTTGCCGGCGGAGTTCTACTCAATACTTTTGGTGAGATTGAAGAAAAAGATGCAAGCGGTGATTTTGTGCATATAAATGACGAGTTTGAAGACCCGGAGGCGAAGATTGAATATTCATTAGGCTGGGTGTTTTAGCCCCCTAACGCGGGGTCAACAAAAGCTCACTTTTTTCCTGATCCATCTGAAAACGAAAACGCCCTAGAATATTCATCCCTAATAAGCCAGCGATATCACCCCCCATATTAAATTCCAAGACGGCGATTTGCATGGAGTGCAAGGTGTAGCTGCCAAAGCGCATATGCTCGGCATTATAAACAGTGCCTTTAGTAAGGCCGTTGGCGGTGCGGAACATGCGATGGCCAACTTCGGTAAAATTATCATGACGAGATAATTGATCGAAACGGTCACGCGAGATTGTCGTCATTGAGGCGCCGGTGTCGATCAATAAATTCAGACTACTGTCTTCAGTCAAACCGAGGGGAATCACAAATTGATTACCGTGTTTCTGCAAGGCAACATGGCTATCAAAATCGCTACTTCTAGGCGGCGGCGCACTGGCGATGGTGGCTTCGGCGCCACCGTCGAGTTGCGTGAGCAGCTCCTTCGCATCCTCACCCCATCTGTGATTACCTTGCAAAGCGAGCAAAATTTCACGGGCGTAATAAGACTCACCGGATTTAATATAAACTTGGGCTTGGCGCAGGCGGTGATTGTCTTTAATTAAACCGAGTGCTTCCGCTTGCTGATAGAGGATTTTAAGCGTAAACCAGTCGTTTTGATATTCCAGCGCCTCATTGGTTTCATGTAAAAATCGCTCGAACTTCGTTAATACTTTTTGCGCAGCACCGTGGGTATAAGCATAACTATCAACAATTTGATAAACATTAATCGCCTCTAAAAATAAACCCGTGCTTTGATTAAAATCTGCGAGCAATAATAAAACATCAATATCGTCATAATAATAGGCCAAGAACCTATCAGTTAACTCCGTAAAGTCTTCGGTATTTTCTGTGGATATTAAGGTTTTAAGGTATTTCTCTAGTGTACTTTTTAAACGCTCAATTGGAATATCACCACTCGACTCAGTCAAGCGATAAAGATCCATGGCGTCGCGATAACGATGCGTATCCAGCAAGCCCTTAAAGGCCACTTCTTGATCCGGTTTTTCTGGCTGAGTTTCTTCGGCTAAGGCTTGAGGCCGATAAGGTGCTTGCACTGGGCGGAACTGTTGTTGCCCGGGTACGCTATTCTGGTATTGCTGTGGTAAGCGAGAATCATAGGAATTGGCATTTACAGCTGGCACGTTAACAAGTATAGGGACAGGCGGCGACACAATAGCGCTGCGAGTTTGCCAGCCAGCTACGAAGCCGGCGAGGATGCCGACGATGACCCAAGGTTTAGCGCTCATAGTTACGAATAATAAGGTCTATTTTATTTTTGTTTATCACACTTGGCATGTCTAGTATCGGCTTATTGCGCAGCAATAAACTGGAATATAATAAAACCTGACAACACCAACATCACAGTCCAAGTACCGAGTGTACCAATAAAACGACCGCGCGAATATCCTCCACGAGTACCTGTCATACCAAGGGCATAATATGCACGCATCACCAGTAACACAGAGCCTGCGGCGTGCACTGTGAGTGCGGGCAGACCACTAAGTTCCGCCATTAGCAATAAAAGCAGTGCCAGGGGTAGGTTTTCGATAGTGTTGGCGTGGCAGCGAATCGCGACATCGAGATCTTGATTATCCCCCGCGCCAATGCCAACTTTGTAAGTACGACGGAACACGGTGACCCGGTAAGCAAGGGCGAGAATAAAAATGGTCGAAAGCGCAATATATAACGCCGATACATAACTAGGCATGCTAGCCTCCACATACTTCAGATTAAGAGTAAACGCTTAAGGCTTATCCCGTCTTGGCAACTGAACTACACCAGCACGCACGACCTTAAATAAACGTGCGAGACTAAGCGCCACTGACAGGCTAGAACTAAACGTGAAACTCGTTATACAAGCTTAGCCCTAGCAAACACAAGCAATGAATTAACCATTAGTTTAACACCACAGGATTAGCTCATGAGTGAACAGACTCCAGAAGATGGTCAGGAGCGTAAACAAGAAAAGCATAAAAAGGCCATGGAAAAACAAAAAACGAAGGTTGACGCCAATATAGAAGCGGCCTCAATTGAGCGTGGCGTGTCTATTTTGCTTACCGGCAACGGCAAGGGTAAAAGCAGCTCAGCTTTTGGCATGATCATGCGTGCCTTGGGTTATGGCCATAAAATCGGTGTTGTGCAGTTTATTAAAGGGCAGCAACTCTCTGGCGAAGAGCTGTACCTTCAACAACAATGCCCGCAGGTGGACTTTTACCAGATGGGCACAGGCTTTACCTGGGATACGCAAGATCGGGAGTCGGATATTCGCGCGGCGCAAACTACATGGGCTTTTGTTGAGCCAATGCTGGGCAACCCGGAATATCAGCTAATCGTGCTTGACGAGCTTACCTATATGCTGGCCTACGGCTACCTAGATGAAGCGGATGTGATTGATACGATTAAGCGTCGCCCGATTGAACAGAGTGTGGTGATTACTGGTCGCGGGGGCGGCAGTGCACTGCGCGAGGCGATGGATACAGTATCTGAAGTAAAAGAGATCAAACACGCCTTTAAGCAGGGCATTAAGGCCCGCCAAGGCGTGGATTACTAGCCAGAAGAGCTAGCTTATTAACCTAGAAGCTTAAAAATTTAAAAGCTTATAGACGGTATCTTGCTTGAAGGCTGAACTGGAGCTGGTCTCGCGGGTTTTGCAGTAAGGTTCCGTCGACAATTACACGCTTGCGCTCACTATCGAGTGCTAGTACTTCGGCGCCAAGGCTAAGCTTAGACCTGGCTTGCTGCCAAAAGACGGCAAAGGTTAGGCTCTCGCCGTCGTCCCAGTTGGGGTCTTGCTTTAATAAATCTCGATCTGTAATGCTAAAAGTGTCATAGCGCAGGCTATAACGCCAATCGTTTTGCCGTAGCGATGTGAGTAAGTAAAGGCTCTCAAAGTCGATATCAACATGGGTTGGTGTGGCGCCCATAATGCTGCTACCGCTCATATATTCCCCTAAAAATGTCACGTTTGGCGCGGGTGCTGACTCAAAACCTACAAGGGTAAAACGGGTACGCCAAGCATACTCGCCGTCACCTGGATCGTTATGTAATCCTTTATCACCGTTGTTATCGACGTGCGTTAATTTCACTTGGGTATCGCTATTCAAGCGCCATGAGCCGCGTAAGGCAAAGCCAATATCACCATCAAAATCGCCTGTAACAGGTGTACTGCCACTGTCATTTTGGATAGCAAAGGCATTAGGCTCTTGCAATGAGTATAAGTCGGGCAGGGCTAAGGTCTCACCATAAACGGATAAGTGATTACCATAACTCCAGCCTCGCCAAGCGAGCATGGCACCCATGGAGTCATTGCCTTGAAAGGCTGTGGCGGCGAGTTTAAATTGTTGTTTATCGGCTAAGGTCCAGCGGTAATCTAAATCAATGCCGATAGGCCGAAACTCTTCGCCTATCCAGCTGTTCATACTGGAATAGGTAATGGTATAGGGGCTCTCCCAAAAAGGGTCGGTATTTTCCATACTGGTGGGGAGAAAAAACTGCCCTAAAGTCACCATTAAACGCTGTTGCTCTGCGGTCGCTTGCACGTAGCGCAATTTCATCGTGACTAAACCAAGCGCGTCACGCTCATCGTCTCCGCTCCCTTGGCGAGCTTGTAAGTGGGTGGAAATTTCGAAATTTTGCCAAAATCGAGCTTTGTAACCGAGGTCAATACGCCCATTAAAGGCAGTGTCGGATTGGCTATCATCACCATGAGAAAATCGGCCATAACCACCATTCAACCAAGTATCCATACCGTTGTTACGAGAAGCTTGCAAGGTGACTTGTGTATTAAAACCAGGTTCAACCTCAGCTAAAACGGGTAAGGTGGTTGATGCGATGGCCATTATTAGAATACGAGGGAGGAGACCGTTCATTATGTGCCTTGTGTGCCTTAGTCGATGTGTGTTCATCGGTATGTGTTAAGCATAAAAATTAAACACTTAACATAGCTGTATATTATGCCTAATATTGCAGGGGATCTTACTCGTTGTTTTCAATACCGCGAATAGCACTTACGGGAGGGGTATACGATACCGTAGCGCTATGCCTATTGTGCCATTACTGCGCTAATTGGATGGTATTATGTTCGAATATCTTAGAGAGCGAGAAATCATAACGTGTTAAGGATGGATTGAAGTACTTAGAATACTGTTTAAAGTCGATATCCTTCCATTTATCTTCGCCAAATACCTCTATGTATTGATCCACCTCCCGCGAGGTAATCGGCAGCATTGGTAAGTTGATAACGGTGCCAAGCTCATCCTTAAAGTCAAGGCCGTGATGAAAATCATTAATCAAAACTAATGCCCAACCACCATTCATATAATGGCCGCCGAGAGTCACTTGCATATCACCACTTTTAACAGCTGCAATACCTTGAGAAGTCCAATCGATACCGCCAACAGCGATGCTTTTACCGCGATCGATACCGTGTTCCCGAATTGCCCGCACAGCCCCATGGGCTAAGTTATCGGTCGCCGCCCAGATCACTGAGGTATCGGGATAAATACGCAATAAATGACTTACGCCAGCAGCGGCATTCTCAGCACTCCAGTCGGTGAAGATATAACGGTTAAGGACAACGTCACTTTCCATGGCGATACGCTGACGTAGACCGCGCTCACGTAAGGGCCCTGCAACAGGGTAATCAAAACCGCCAATGCCGATGATATTAATAGGTTTGTTCTCAGCACTGCTGAACTTGTTATTTTCTTTTTTACCACGTATCAAGAGATCCGCTAGCTGATAACCGACGTAGGTATCGTCAGGTGAGAGATGGGCTATCCAATGCTTCATTTTCTCACGGGGGAGGCCAAGCTCTTGTACTTCCGTTTCAGGAATATTGGTATTGAGTATAAAGGACTTAATACCCGCCTCTTCAGCCAGGCGCAAAATGAGCGGGCTCGTTCGAACTTGGTAATGATAAACAAGATAATCGGGCTTTTCGTTTTGCTCGAATAAAGCTTTAGCTTTTTTTAAGGTTTCAAAGCGGCTATTAGCTGAAATGTGCGTCAGATTAATCCCTAAGTCACCGGCAACATCTTGCGAAAAATCACGTACATCCCCCCAAAAACTCGTACAACAGGGTGAGATAAAAGCGACATTAATGGTATCGGAAGTAAGGGCGTTTGAGCTAACTATGCTTGAGGCAATAGCTTCTGAGGTAATAGCTTCTGAGAGAATAGCGATTGGCGTTTTATTTGAATCGGCAAAAGCAGAAAGAGGCGAGAATATCAGCAATAGCAAACAAATGGAGGGTATCGACTTATTGTAGAAGTAACGGGGCATTCGCAGACACATAAATTTAGTTTGCTCACTAAAGTTGGCACTGGCTGAGTCAACAAAGGCTAGGTTAGCTAAACACCCTAAAAATGTCTTTCTCGGTGCACGTATACCTTGATGCGCATGCTCATTTAGCAGGCTTATATGGCAAGGTAAGGTGCATAAGGTATATTTTTAGAACCTTAAAACCAATATTTTCGGTATTTTGCACCAAGACAGATGCTAAGAAGTGCTATGCCATCACATATTTTGTACTAATGAAGACAAGTTTAATGCCTAAACCCCTAATTTTAGGCTAAACACCTACTATTTTGAGCTAAACACCTACAGTAGGTAATACTATATGCATGTGGAATGTATACAAAATAGGTATGAAACACGCACAAAAGAATGAATAAAAAGAAGAAGAGAACGAACATTTACAGGTGCTGATTTGCTCACTGTTATCAGGTAACTTAAGTGTTATTACCCTCGGCGCTTACGTAACTGAGCGCTTTGACTTTGCACGATATGCTGAATGAGCATTTCTTGTGTATTGTGGCTCATATCGAGAAAATCAATGCGCCAGTACCATCTGTTTTTCGTTCGGCTCGGCTCGCACGAGACCACAAGCGCTCTTGTTTGCACGCTAAATTCATCGGGGTAAAAGGTTAACTCTAAGCTCAGCCTAGACCCAGACGGAATGCCTTCGTCATTTTCAAAGGCTATGCCACAAGCGCTAACGTTGGCCTCTTTCACTTTACGGGCAATTTTTTCCGTTAAGTTAGTCTCTAATAGAAGCTGATTAACCACACGCTCCAACTTTTGGTTGAACAAGGCGACCAGCTTCGCAACCTTAGGGCTCTCAGTGCTAACCTCTAATAACAACTGTTGTATTTGCTTATCCTGACTGGAAACCATATCGAGTACGTCTGGCGCATAATGTTTTTTAGTGCTTGCAGTGGCATCTTCGTAGTTTAAAATTTCATAGGAGATACCGATGGTCTCATCAATACGAAAATAACGTCTACGTTCTTTGCTCATAGCTCTTTACTCATAAGACTGTGCACTCGTACTCGGGGTTAAATGGCTTGTTAGAAAATTTCATCAGCTTGTAGCTTAAACAAATATTGCGGCTCTAGGTTTAATTCTTTAAGAATATCTTCGCCTTCTTTATCCTCTTTTAGCAGTTCAAGGTCACCGTCTTCCAGCTCATCATCAAGGCTTTGCTGAATCAAAATCTCAACGCGCCGATTAATCGCTCGATTAACTGCAGAGTTGTTCTCCACCAAGGGCTGGGTGTCGGAAAAGCCGGAGACTTCAAAACGCCCCTCCCGCACCTCGCCACCAAGCATCAGCTCCATAGCGACAGATACTGCGCGTGAAGACGATAACTCCCAATTAGAACGAAAGCGTGACGTTTGAATAGGGATGTCATCCGTATGGCCTTGCACAGCGATACGCCCGGGCTTAAGCGCCAGCACGGACTTCACCTCTAACATCACGTCTTTATATTCCGGCGACATAACCGAGGAGCCAGAAATAAACGAACCTTTTTCGCGGATGCGGATAATAATCATGCGGCCGCGCGTTTCCACCTCGACTTGCCCTGCGAGGATTTGCTCACTGAGCGCATCCGCTAATTGTTGGGCGTCACCTTGAGTCTCTTCGATTAAGTCCTCTAGCTTCTGTTTAAGACGTAGCTTGACGCCAGCGTCGTAACCTTCACTGCCTTGCTCAACGTTATACTCTTGCGAGCAGTCGACCTCTAACGACATTTCGGTGAGGTCCTCGGTTTTTTGCCAAATCTGGTTAATCGCTGTCGGCTCTGGCCTGGCAGGGCTAAATTCTTGGGCGATGATGCTGGTGCCCTTGGGAATATCGGTCACACTTAATTTGTTTTGCACGCCAAACGCTTGCGCCATAGAACCCGCTAGACGTTTGAACTTCATCGCGTCCATCTCGGAAAATGACAACAGTAATACGAAAAAACACATTAATAAGGACATCAAGTCCGCAAAGGTTCCCATCCAAGGCGGCAGCCCGGGGACGCAGTCGCAATTATCTTCCTCGTCATCATCGCTCATGAGGGCATCTTCTTATTTAAAGTTTTTTTAGCGATAGGTAAAATTCAAAATGGGTGGATTACTCTTCCACATCCACTTCACGCTTGCCTTCAGGCAGGTAATTTCTCAGCATTGAATCAATCACACGAGGGTTTTGCCCACCCTGAATAGCCAACAGCGCATCAATGACGAGGTTTTTAATCATCGCCTCCTCAGTGGCACGGAGTTTTAATTTATCGGACATAGGTCCGGTCAGAGCGTTAGCAATAACCGCCCCATAGAGCGTCGTTAACAATGCTACCGCCATCGCAGGCCCAATCGATTTTGGGTCATCCATATTAGCAAGCATAGCCACGAGCCCGATAAGCGTACCGATCATTCCCATCGCAGGTGCCATGTCGGTCATGTTGGCAAAGATAGAGGAGCCAACCGTGTGACGCTCAACCGCTTGTACTTTATCTTTATTTAACAGCGTTTTAACCACGTCCGGGTCATGCCCATCGACAAGTAGCTGAATACCACGCTGCAAAAAGTCACTACTGACTTCTTTGCCTTCAAGTGACAGCAAGCCGCCTTTACGCGCCTCATCAGCAAGCGCAACAATTTCGTCAATCAATTCATTCACGTCAGGCAGCTTATATTTAAAACTCTTACCCGCGACTTTCAACGCACCCAAAAACTGCCCCAGACCATACTTAGCCATAACAGCAAAGATCGTCCCCCCCAAAACAATGACCATTGAAGGGCCGTTGACAAACATGCCTAACTCGCCACTCATTAACATCGTAACAACAATTAATGCGAGTGCACCGATGATACCTACAATACTCGCTAAATCCACAAATCACTCCCCCACGGCCTACAATGCCGCGCTTGCAAAGTCAAAATTGACGCCAAACGAATGTCTTAGCGAACAGTGACTTAATAGTTTTTCCTCGGTAATAACGCGTACCACTGCCGTTAAGTTTAGACCGGTTTAACCATTCGGTTGTTTGTTAACGGAGTTATCGGCAAAAAGTGGCTTATATCAAGTACAATTTGTCATTGACCAGAGTCGCACGCTTCGGTAGGGTAGCGCCCTTGGCCGATGTAAAATATCCTGACTCACGCCCATGCATCGCCCGGCTCAGAGGTAACAGACATGGCGGCAAAAAAGACAGCACTTAACTTTGAAAAATCGCTCGCCGAGTTAGAATCGATTGTAACTATTCTTGAAAACGGCGACTTGAACCTTGAAGACTCGCTAAAAACGTTCGAACAAGGCATCAAACTGACGCAAAACTGCCAAGGCGCACTTAACGATGCCGAGCAGCGCGTACAGATTCTATTAAACAAAGACGGTCAACTTGAGACTCAAGACTTTGACCCACATTCAGGCTCCGCCTAATAGCAGCGAGCCGTACACAAAGCACCGCCCACCAAGCGCAAAACACTGAACACAAAGTACTGAGCGCCGCTGACGGAATTTGAATGACTGACACTTTCTCGAGTTTTCTATCCGATCATCAAACACAGGTGGAAACCCAGCTAGCAGAGCAACTCCAACACCAAAACGCCCACGGCACCCAGCTCATTAACGCCATGCGCCACAGCTTGTTAGATGGCGGGAAACGTCTACGCCCGATCTTGGCCTATGCCACGGCAGTTGCCGTAATGGGCACCAGCAACGCACACACGGACGCCTTTGCATGTGCCGTGGAATGCATGCATACCTACAGCTTAATTCACGATGATTTACCCGCGATGGACGACGATGACCTGCGCCGAGGCAAACCTACCTGCCATATTGCCTTTGACGAAGCCACCGCAATTTTAGCTGGTGATGCCCTGCAATGCATGGCGCTTGAAACCATCGTTAATGCCGATAAGGCTCCAGCCGATATGCGTATCCTCGCGATACAGACGCTGACCAAGGCCTCCGGCTCCCAGGGCATGGTGATAGGGCAATCTATTGACATGCAAGCAGTCAATACTACCCTCGACTTACCCAGCCTTGAAAATATGCACAAATACAAAACGGGTGCACTAATTGAGGCGAGCGTCGCCCTAGGCGCTATATCCGCTCAAGCCTCTGACGAAGAGTTAAAATGCTTAACCCGTTATGCGCGCGCTATCGGCTTAGCCTTCCAGGTGCAAGACGATATTCTCGATGTCGTCGGTGATAGCGAAACACTAGGCAAGGCCTCCGGTGCTGACCAAGCATTAAACAAACCTACCTACGTCTCCCTTTTAGGCTTGCAAGGCGCAAAAGATAAAACCCAAGTCTTATACCAAAGCGCCATTGCTGCACTGGATGAATTCCTGCTACTACCCCACACCACTAGGCCACAAAATCCGGATCTCACACCGGACGATAGCCACTTACGATCACTCGCCCACTACATTATTGATCGCACTTATTAACCCTCTAAGGCTGAAATCCGTTAGAATAGACGTAAACATTTTGTGAGCAAATAGATCGTGACTAGCAATTCAGCCTCTGAGAGTACCGCCTCAACCCCCAATAATACTGATTGGCTTGACGAAGTTCGTTGGAACAGCGACGGGCTAGTACCTGCGATCGCACAAGATTGCGACAGTGGTAAAATTCTGATGATGGCCTGGATGGATAAAACCGCATTGCTCGCCACCTCCGAACAAGGTCGCGCGATATACTACTCACGCTCACGCCAACGCCTCTGGCCAAAAGGCGAAAGCTCTGGCAATGTACAAAATGTAAAATCAATCAAACTCGATTGCGATGCGGATGTTATCGTACTAGATATCGAGCAAATTGGCGGCATAGCCTGCCACACGGGTCGCGAGTCATGCTTTTACCGCGAATTGGTTGACGGCACATGGGAGACCAAGGCACCTGTGCTTAAAGACCCAAAGGAGATGTACTCGTGAACGGTAATAACAGCAACAATAGCAACAACAATGTCTTGGGTGCTTTAGATGCCGTGCTAGCCGAGCGTAAAACCCAAGCAGACCCTAAGTCCTCTTATGTGGCACAATTGCACCATAAAGGCCTGAACAAAATTCTCGAAAAAGTGGGCGAAGAGGCCACTGAGACAATCATCGCCGCAAAAGACGCATCACAAAGCGGCGAACTCAAAGAACTTATTGGTGAAACGGCAGATTTATGGTTCCACTCAATGGTAATGTTATCGCACCTTGGCAGTAATAGTGATGCGGTACTTGCCGAGCTAGCTAAGCGCTTCGACCTCTCAGGTCTAGAAGAAAAAGCTGCTCGCACATCTAACGATTAACAACACGATAAAAAACGCAGCGGAGTATATAACATGGGAATTGGCGGAATGAGCCCTTGGTCATTAGTATTAATTCTAGTGATCGTCCTAGCACTTTTTGGCACTAAGCGCTTACGCGGTATTGGTGGTGACCTTGGCAGCGCACTTAAAGGCTTTAAAAAAGCCATGAAGGACGACGATAAAGCAGCTGAAGACCCTAAACAGGTTGAAAGCAGTGAGGGCGAAACTGAAAACGTCGCTCAGAAGACCCAAGAAAACGTTCAAACCAAATAAGCCTACGCCGGCCTAAAAAGCAGCAAAAAAATTAGAGCGAGAACTATGGGCTTATTAGAATTTGTAGTCATCGGCGTTATTGGTTTACTTGTGATTGGACCTGAGCGTTTGCCTTCGGCCTTAAAGACAGCAATGATCTGGATTGGGCGAATGAAGCGCCTTATGACGGAAACTCGTGTCGAGATCGAGCAACAACTCGGCATGGATGAAATACGTCGTGAAATCCACAATCAAGAAGTCTTAGATTCACTTAAGTCACTTAACGTGATTAAGGATCAAGCGCAAAAGACCTCGGACGACATTAACGAGGAAATGCGCAAAACGGCTCAAAATATCGAGCTCGATAAACAGGCCGCGCAAGACGACGAAGGTCAATATGGCGATCAATGGGCTAACCACGATTATGACCCAGAGAAAGCACTTGCCGAGCATCTTGTCGCTCAAAAGAATGCCCCTACGGCAGAAGCGACAGAAGCAAGCTTGAGCACTGATGCGCCGAATACGAGTAATCTAAGTGCCGATAACTCAAGCTCCACCAGCACAAGCTCAGAAAATCAAAATACCCCACAACCTTAATCCACTCCACTAAAGCGCCTGCCGAAATATGCTCCCATCAACTGATACCAATACCGAAGCGTCGCAAGACAATGCTGAAGAAGAGCAGAGCGGTACACAGTCACTCGTGCAGCACTTGCTGGAACTACGCTCACGCGTATTAAAATCCTTAGCGTGCGTATTGATAATCTTTGCTGGTTTATTTGGATTTGCTAACGATATTTATGAGTTTGTCGCGGCACCGCTGCAAAAATACTTACCTGAAAACAGCACAATGATTGCTACCGAGGTGGCATCGCCCTTTTTAACCCCCTTCAAACTCACGCTATTAACGTCAATATTTTTTAGTATCCCCTTTATTTTTTACCATATTTGGTCCTTTGTCGCCCCAGCACTCTACCAAAATGAAAAGCGCATCGCGATACCGCTACTCGTCTCCAGTATATTGTTATTTTATTCCGGCGTAGCCTTCGCCTATTACATTGTCTTCCCCTTAGTCTTCAGCTTTTTTACTTCCATAGGACCTGAAAGCGTTGCGATGATGACCGACATCAGCAGCTATATGGATTTTGTAATTAAAATATTTTTTGGCTTTGGCTTCGCTTTTGAAATCCCCGTTGCCACGGTATTATTAATTTCCGCAGGCTTAGTCAGTGCCGAAAGCCTCGCGAAAAAACGCCCCTACGTTTTTACCGCATGCTTTGTATTTGGCATGTTTTTAACCCCGCCCGATGTCATCTCTCAGGTTTTACTCGCCGTACCCATGTGGCTGCTCTTTGAAGTTGGCTTACTCTTTGGCAAACTTGCCATTAAAGATAAAAGCAAAAAAGAAACTGGAACTGAAATAAAAACCGAAACCGAGAACGACAGCTAAAACAGTAGCGTCAAAAACCAAACTAAAACCAAAGCAAAGCGAACCCGTTCAGTTAGCATTAAGCTGCACTTCCCTAAAATGGCTCCAAGCTCATTTTTTTAGGAAAGGAACAATCTCATGTCTCACGCAACGGTATTACGCTTAAGCCTCGCTATTTTTACCAGCATCACCCTAGCCGCATGCGGTGGCTCCTACGAAGCAGACAGCGGCTTCCACCAGGACTATATCCCACCTGCCGAGACGGTAATAGTTGTCGAGGTCGTAGAAGTAATAGAAGTAATAGAAGTCGTTGATAACTACCCTATCGACGCCTCAACCATGCTATACAGCGCCAACATATTCGATAGCTATGGCACCAACAGCGAATTTGAAGATACCCCACTCGCACTTTCCCCCTTTATCGATGACGGGTTATTTGAAGTCTTCTGGGATATCGAAAGCTACACCGACTACACCGTCGATGTGCTCATTAACGACAACCCTGACGACCTAAGCAACGCCGTCACCATATCAAGTGAATACTGCGGCGAAGGCTTAGCCTGTGACACCTACCAATACCAGTACTGCGCCTATACCGCAGATTTTTTCGTTAGCTGCGAAACCCCATCAGGCAGCCTCCAGGGCGCATCTATCAACGAATTCATGCCCGTATTCCCCAATACGGTTTACCTTACCGTTCGCGCCTGCGATGCAAACTTTTTCCACTGTTCGAGCGAATCCCTACCGGTCACCATGGAATAGACTAAACTTAAGCATTACTGACAGTGGAGCCTGCGCAAAGTGTTTCACTCTAGATTTAAAGGCTCCCAGTGATATTCAAAAACGCTATTCCTATACGAACCGACACATTCAACCATGGGTAGGTCATGCAAATACTTTATCCCGACATAAAGCCTTACAAAACCCATCAACTCAGTGTTGATGAAACCCACACGCTCTATATTGAAGAGTCTGGTGACCCCGACGGCATTCCGATAGTATTCATTCACGGTGGGCCAGGCTTAGCCAGCAGCCCGCAAGATAGGCGCTTTTTCGACCCTGAAAAATATCGTATTATCTTATTTGACCAGCGCGGTTGTGGCCAATCACTGCCACACGCATCACTCAAAAATAATACCACTGCCCACCTTATTGATGATATCGAAGCAATCCGGGAATTATTAGGCCTTGAGCAATGGGCATTGTTCGGTGGCTCGTGGGGGGCGACGCTCGCCTTACTCTATGCCCAAGCTTATCCTAAGCACGTCAACGGGATGATTTTACGCGGCGTATTTTTAGCTCGGCAACAGGACCTACACTGGTTTTATCAATCCGGTGCGGATCAAATCTTCCCCGATTATTGGCAGGAATTTGTAAAACCTATCCCTGAAAATGATCGTTCAAACATGATCCAGGCCTATTATCAAAAACTCTCTGGCGATAACGAACTAGCTAAAATGTCAGCCGCCAAGGCTTGGTCCCTCTGGGAAGGGCACTGTGCTACCTTACGCCCGAACCCAGAAGTGGTTTCCACCTTTTCAGACCCACACATCGCCTTGGCGCTGGCCGTGATCGAAGCACATTATTTTGTAAATCAGGTTTTTATTGAAGAAAACCAGATTCTCAACAACATCGAACGCTTACATGGCATCCCAGCAAGTATTGTTCACGGTCGTTACGACATGGTATGCAGACTCGACAATTCCCACAAACTATATAGCGCCTGGCCCGATGCAGAGCTAAACATCATTCGCGATGCAGGTCATTCTTCGCGCGAACCTAGTATTGTAGATGCCTTGATAAAAAGCACCACGGCAATGTCGCTACTGATCTCAGGCGAGGGCGCCCCATCCTGCTAACTATTTTTTTGCGGCGCAGGCACTGGCCAATGCAAAACAAAGCGAGCGCCGCCTAAGGGTGAGCGCTCCAAACTGACATCGCCTTTGTGCCACTTCATAATACGCTTCACAATCGACAAGCCTAAGCCAAAGCCGCTTGTTTTCTCGCCGGATTCGTTTCTTAGACGAACAAAGGCACTAAAAACACGCTCAGCATCGTCCTCAGAAATACCGGGGCCGTCATCTTCAACGCACACTTGATAATTTTGCCCTTCGTCACTGTAACAAAGCGTCATCAAAATTTGACTGCGGGCATAGCGAAAGGCATTTTGCACAAGGTTATGCAAACAACGCTCAATTAAATGCCACTCACAATAGACTCCCTGTTTATCCAAGCGGTTATCAATGCGATACACCACATGGGAATTCTGCATGCTCTCATTCGCCGTGAACAAAACTTGCGCCATCGCAGCAAGGTCACCTGCCCTTAGGTCAAGGTCCTGACTGTAATGCTCGTATCCTGCATAACGAAGCAGATCATTAATCAAGGCGTCCATCTCGTTAACATCCATTTTAATGCCTTGTAGCTGAAGCTCACGCTGGGCATCGTCACGGCTACTGTGCGCCATCTCCAAAGCAAACTTCATCCTA
Source organism: Alteromonadaceae bacterium (assembly GCA_002746115.1). GTDB lineage: Bacteria > Pseudomonadota > Gammaproteobacteria > Pseudomonadales > Cellvibrionaceae. The sequence continues at coordinate 14,557 of NVXL01000217.1, read as the reverse complement.
GCGAGTGGTGTGCGTAACTCGTGGGACACCGCATGGGACATTTCTTTATGCGAAGCGATCAATTCCGTAATGCGCTCCGACATCGCATTAAACGATGCCGCTAGGGGGTATACCGCCGAGCGTTGCCAGAGTTTAATCGGCTTCGGTACACCATCCTTACCAAGGTTGTAGGTCTGTCGCTCCAGCTTACTTAAATCACGCGACAGCGGCCAAACCCAAAAATAAACCACCACAGCGATGGCCAAATAAAACAAACACAACAAAACTAAGCTTAACAAGGCTTGGGAAGAGCTTTGCTGCATCACGCTGATGCGTAAAATCAGGTCTCGCCCTGGAATGCGTTTATAAATCGATTTACGGCCATTTTGATCGTATATCGGCAGTATTTTCCCTGATTTTAAAGTATCAAAAAAGTGGGATTGAGCAATATCTTCAAGCGTATAGAGCTTGATATCAACGGAGGTAACCTGACTAAGGTGGGCGACTTTAAGCTGAGCTGCGGGGGAATTTAAAGCTTTTACTTCCTCGCTAATGGTGTCAATTAGCGCCCGCTCCATTACCGGAATGTCAGCTTCGGGGTTAATGTTTTTCCAGAGAGCATCCGCGCCCCAGCCTAGGAGCACGACAGATAATACAATTAAAACATAGAGGGAAATAAACGCGCGATTCATGGTGTTGGCCTACCACACGTCCGGGACGAATAAGTAGCCCTTCCCCCAAATGGTTTTAATTTTTTCAGGCCTGTCAGAGGAGTCGCCTAGCTTTTTACGCAAGTGCGAAATACGTACATCCACACTGCGATCAAGACCATCATAAGGCCGGCAATATACGGTGTTAAATAAATATTCTCGACTTAAAATCTGACCGGATTTTCTAGCCAACTCAAAGAGTAAATCATACTCATGTGTCGACAGGTTAATACTTTCGTTTTGCCAAACAACCTCTCGTGCAGTGGCACGAATCTCCAAAGTACCAAAGGTTAAATCCTGACTCTCATTAACTTGCGCACCGCGCTGATAGCGGCGCAATAATGCACGCACTCGTGCAAGTAGCACACGAGGCTCAGCGGGTTTTATCATATAGTCGTCAGCGCCAAATTCCAAACCGAGCACTTGATCCATATTGGAGTCACGCGCGGTAAGCATTAATATCGCACCATCGTATTTTGGCCGAATATCCTTGCAGATCGTCAAGCCATCTTTACCCGGCAACATAATATCGAGAATAACAATATCCGGGTTTAAATCAGTGACTCGTCGCTCAACGTTATACCCGGTTGGCTCAATAACCACGGTAAAACCATTATCTTGTAAATAGGACTGTACCAAGCCCGCTAAACGGGCATCATCTTCCGCAACTAATATGACGGTCATTAGAAAAAACTCCATGCATTACGGCGGCGGCGACGATATTTAACATCGCTTTTTACCACTTCAAAGGTTTGTGTCACGAGAGGAGCTTGATCGGTAACGGCAACTAACTGGAACTCAATATCGTCCGCCGTAGAAATCTCCACCTCATGGATGCCTGAGAACTTCCGCGTCCAGCATTTAATCGCGCTGGCTTGATCACTTCGGTGCAAACACAGCGATTGCCGCGTTGGCGCCTGCCATTTAAGCTCTAATTTATCACTACAGTGCCGTTCACGTTCAGACAAAACACATAAGCGAGGTTTCACACTAAAGATAATCCCAGGCAATTCGCGCGGAGGTTCCGCCCTAACTGAAGCTACCAATATGAGCATACTCAAGGCACACACAATCACCTTAAGCCTATTAAACGTCTTAATCAAAGACCTAGCGGGCAACATGTATCTTAGTAAGGGTTTAAAAATGATAAATCCCTCCTATAAACGCGGTGCTTACTGTGTCGTCTTCGACAATCGGGCTATTGGCGATTTCCGAGCCCAGCCAACGATGATGGAAGGTGGCCTGCAAGCCCCAGCGTTTCGTTAATTGACGCTGCCAACTGATTTTTATAAAAGACGAAATATCGGCATCCGGCTGATAAAACTGGCCTGCGGTAACCGCCTCAGATAAGCGAATGCCAAAATAGTAATCGTTCATTTGCGCGCTGCGCCATTCCGCACCAGCAGTGGTTTTTAACCCGTGCTGCCCGATCGCCCATAAATGCTCATATGAAACGCGAACCTGTCCGCCCGAATAAAGACCGCTCACATCACTTAACGCTTGAAGATTTAACGAACTGCTCGACCAAATATAACTGTATTCGACCCCCAAAAAGCCCGCCATACGTCGTTTATGTAGATCAGCCAAGTTGATTTCCGCTGGGTCAGCCACATCACCACCCCCATTGCCCACAGGGGGAGGTGTTGGCGTGGCTACTGGCGGAGGCGTCGGTTCAGGGGCTGGTGTGGCCGATGGCGGAGGCGTCGCTCCAACCGGAAAATCAGGCGGCACTGTGGGCTCAGGTGCTCGAGAGGGGCTCTCCGCCCAAGCGTTAATGTCGATATTTTCTCCGCCCCCACCAACAGGGTCGATAAAGAATCCACCAATGCCGCCATCATTAAAAAAGCTCTGATCAAGGCTAATAGTAGCGATAACATTCAATAAATGCTTAGGCTGATCGACTAGGGTAAAGCCAAGTGTTGTGGTGTCAAAAAAGAAACGCTCACCGTAGTAGCTCAGCGAGGGTAAAACGATAATCGGTGTGGTATCCCCGTCAATGACTGGATTGGTGCGACCTCCAAGCCCGATACCTACGGAAAACTCCCACTGACCCACGGGGGCGCAAGCGGTACTACTGTCACAGGATGTATCTTGTTTGGCGTTTTTTTGTGCATCTTTTTGTGTATCTTCGGCATTAACGCCAGACGTAAAAAAGATAAAAAAAACGAACAGAAAAGTGCGTGCAAGCCTATCAAAAGGTACAAATTCCACCATCAGTATAGGCTCCAGCAAGCAACATTAAAGCAGCTAGGTTAACGACAGGTGACGCGGTAATCTACGGGGATTTCACTAAAAAGTGTAAAAGTATGTAATCGGCCAAGGTCTTTGCAAGACCTTGGCGTCAGCCGCTTAGCCCTATTGGTAGGCTTTTTAGGCTTTTTTAGCCGACTCTTTCGCTGCTGCAGCAGCTTTTAAGCGCTTAATAACTTGATCAATGGAGCTGACAGAATGCAGATGAGCAATGGTCCAAGTGATCCAGCCTTTTTTGTACCACTGAACAATCTCCTCATCCGTTAGAGATTTATGCATTTTCACCTCGTCCACAACATACATGTGATCAAGCTTCATTTCAGTATTGGAGAATTTAACGGTTCCTTTAAACGGAACAAGTAAGTCTTTCTCTTTTAATGCTTTGCAATATTCTTCAGTTTGACGATAGCTACGATCCGTCATATCTAAGAATTCAATCACCTTAGTCAGTATTTCAGTCGGTTCGCCAGCTTCAGTAAATAGCGGCTCGCCCTCTTCTTCTTGTAAATCTGTGCATTCCTCATCAATAACAACAGCTTGCTTAGATGACTCAACAAAGAAAGGATAACGACGTACATAGAACGGTACGTAAACGTCTTGCCAATCGTCGCCCAGCTCATGACCTTTGGCCGCAAGAGAAAGCAAAGCAATCGGGATATATTCTTCAGCTTTGTTTTTAACAAACATCACCGGATGGTGGCGACTGCAGTTAAAAAATTCGGTAGCGCCAAGCGGTACAGAGTTGGTCTGGCCGGCAAAAGAGAAATTTCTTTTACTTTTAAGCTTAAGGTTTTGATGTTTGGACTTATCGAGAGGAACAGGTTTTGTGTAAAACATTAACGATGACATATAAAGGCGACTTTTCTGCATGAGTTAAAAAGCTATAATCAGCCAACGCTCAAGCGCGATGCCGACACGAGCACCGGATACTAGCAGGGTTTTACGACCACTTCCAAGTGCAATTACCCGTAAAAATGTAAGCAATCACACTTGGTGCTATAAATACTAGCCGGTAAGCTGTTCAGCGCTTATGTTTTCAGATCAAAGCATCAAGATTTAAGCTTCAATGTCCGAGTTCAAGCTCAGGGTTTAAGTTTCCACAAAAGCCCGCTCAATCACATAATGCCCAAGCTTTCCTCCACGAGACTCTTTAAAGCCACGCTCATCCAAAATACTACAGGTGTCTTTAAGCATACTGGGGCTGCCGCAAATCATAAAACGGTCATGCTCAGGATCAATACTTGGCAATCCGAGATCTCGCGTTAGACGCTCACTCACCAAAAGATCCGTAATCCGACCATTGTTACGATAGCTTTCCCGCGTGACAGTGGGGTAATAAAGCAGCTTCTCACGAATAATATCGCCAAAATATTCATTGTTCGGCAGCTCATTTTCGATCAAATCTTGATAAGCCAACTCCGCAATGTGACGAACACCATGAGTCAGAATAACTTTGTCGTAACGCTCATAAACTTCCGGGTCTTTAATAATACTCATGAACGGCGCCAAACCGGTGCCCGTACTAATCAAGTAAAGGTGCTTACCAGGCAGCAATGCGTCACTGACCAAGGTGCCCGTTGACTTACTGCTTACTAGCACCTCATCTCCCGGCTTAATATGCTGCAACTGGGAGGTCAACGGTCCGTCTTGAACTTTGATACTGAAAAATTCCAAGTGCTCTTCATAGTTAGCGCTAGTCAAACTGTACGCGCGCATCAGAGGGCGACCGCTCTCTTGCGTTAAGCCCATCATGGTAAAGTGGCCATTTTCAAAGCGAAATCCACTATTACGCGTTGTCGTAAAGCTAAATAAGGTATCAGTCCAATGGTGTACCGATAAGACCTGCTCTTTCAATAATGTGCTCAATATCTATTCCTCTATGCTTGGCTACTGTACTTGAGCCTGCGTTCAACTGTTAAGAATTTTAGCGCAATACGTTATAGTGGTAAAACGGGAATAAATGATTTACATTATCGGGAAAACCGATAAGCGGTTTATTTTGAGAGACTCGTAATGCGCTACACCTTACGCCAGCTAGAAGTTTTCTTAGCGACGGCACACTTCCAAAACGTCACCAAAGCAGCCGAAAGCCTATCGTTGTCGCAATCCGCCGCAAGCGGCGCCTTGAAAGATCTCGAGCGACAGTTCGACGTACAGCTCTTTGACCGCGTAGGTAAGCGCCTGCAAGCCAACGAGTTCGGCAAACGCTTACGTGTAAAAGCCGAAGCTTTACTGTCGCAAGCGCAAGCCTTAGAAAGCGAACTGGCACGCAATCAAAATATCGGCACTATCAAAGTAGGCGCAACACTCACCATCGGTAACTACCTCTGCGTCGATCTGATCAACCACTATATAGAAGGCGGCAGCGACGCAAAAGTTAACCTCGAAGTCGCCAATACCGAAACCATCTTCAATGAAATACTAAACTTCGACATCGACCTAGGTTTGATTGAAGGGGAGTATCACCACCCCGATATTGAAGCCATTCCTTGGCAAGACGATCAATTACAATGTTTCTGCTCCCCCCAGCACCCCCTGGCAAAGCTCGGCACCCTAAACGACACAGCACTTTTAGACGCCAACTGGATCTTACGAGAACACGGCTCCGGCACACGCCAGACCTTTGATCGAGCCATGCATGGCTTATTGCCCGAGCTAAACATTACCTTAGAGCTACAACATACCGAGGCCATCAAACGCGCCGTCGAGAAAGGCCTAGGTATCTCATGCTTATCTGAAATCACTCTAGAAGATGCCTTCAGTCGAGGCTCACTAGTCCCACTTAAGGTACCTTCTCGGGACTTATCCCGCAAATTGTATTGCGTGATACACAAACAGAAATACCTCGGCGCAGGCATTCGTCACTGGATGACAATCTGCGGCTTAACCCCGCCTCGCTAACAATTTCAGAATTTTTGACTCAGACCTCAGAGACACATAGCGAGTGATAAGGTCACATGCTAATATCAATTCAAATTATTTTAGATGCGCGCTGTTATGGATTTAGTTTTATTTAACTTTAACGACCTTTCACTGATTCTTATCATTGCGCAAAGCCTAATGCTTACAGTGCTATTTTTCCAATCTAGCAACCCCTCGCAATACAAGAACTTATTCCTAAGCGCGTTCTTACTCACTGTAGCGATTGAAACCTTTGATGTGCTCATCTACTGGTGTCAGCCCTTAAAAGTGCACTTCTTCCCTGAGAACACCCACCTGTTCTTTGTATTCAAGTTCATGCCGCTATTGCAAGGCCCACTGCTGTACTGGTACACAAAATCGGTAATACATTCAGATTTCACGATCACCCGCAAAAGCCTCTTCCACCTATTGCCAACCGCACTGTTTCCCCTGTACCTATTCGTCATATACGGCTCGCTTGGTATGGATAATGTACACAAAAGCGTCAACTCCTACGACATATTGTTTAACAATGTTTTTTACCAAATACTACTTTGGGGGCAAAAGCTCTCACTACTATCTTATGGCTGTATTTGTTACTGGCTGCTTCGCCATCATAATGCCGAACTAGAGAAAAACTATTCCAATATAGAAGACATTAACAGTGCTTGGTTACGCCTACTCGTCGGCGGCTTTTTTGTCTTATGGGCCTGGGAGTTTATATCGCAACTTTCCAGCTTATTATTCACTAACGCTATGCTGTCCGATAAACTTGGCGTGCTTGGAAATTACTTTAAATTCATGCTAATTAATGCGCTCGCGTTTCTAAGCCTCTCATACGCCTCGAATACAAAACAACAACCCGCGCCAAACATCGCCGAAAAGACTGCACCTCCAGAACCGTTTAGCACAGCGCAAGCAGAAACAATCGTCGCCGCGATGGAGCAAAAACAACTCTACTTAAACCCCGAATTAACACTCGACCAACTCGCCGAGAGCGCCGACATTCCCGCCCGCCTTGTTTCAACTATTATCAATCGGAGTTTCAACAAAAACTTTTTCGAATTTACCAACTACTATCGCATCGAACACGCTAAGAAACTGTTAAGCGATGAGCACAGCCGCCTTTCGATTCTCGACATCATGGCGGACGCAGGCTTTAACAGTAAATCGGCATTCAATCGCTTTTTCAAAAAGAATACCGATATGACGCCAACACAGTATCGTCGTTCACACGCAAAGAAAAATACCGAAGCTCCCAAGAACTAATCATCCACTCAAACATAAAGGGCGCAATAAACATCATTTTGGCGCGCACACCTTCCTACAAACAGTTGCCCTGTTAAGATAATAATAATTAAAACCATATATACCGATAAAATCCGTATATATGCTGTACACACACGACTATTTGTCTAATATCAATAAAATCATTTAGCTCATCACTTATGATGATTATTTTACATTAGGAACTAGGAAGCGTTTTATGAAGAGAGTAATCGCAAGTGCCGTCGCTATTGCATCCCTCGGCTTAATCACCGATGCCATCGCATACGAACCAGGGGATCTTGTTATACGAGCAGGCCTTACCAAGGTATCGCCCGATGAAAGCAGCGGTAACGTTATAGTGAATGACCTTGGCGGCAATACCGGTATGCAAGTCTCTGTCGATGACAGCACCCAGCTGGGCTTAAACTTCGTATACTTTATCAATCAACATTTAGCGATTGAATTGCTCGCAGCAACCCCGTTTAACCACAGCATTAACCTTGAAAACAGTGCACTCGGTTTAGGGGACGGCTCACTTGCGGAAACCGACCAACTACCACCAACCCTTAGCGCCCTATATTACTTCTCCGCAAGTGACTCAGTGTTTCAGCCCTATGTGGGTCTTGGCATTAACTACACCATCTTCTTTGACGAGTCTTTCGACGATACACGTCAAGCACAGGGCTTCAATAGCTTAGAGCTAGACGACTCAATTGGCTTATCCGCACAACTTGGTTTTGATTACACATTAAACGACAACTGGCTACTCAATACCTCCCTTCGATATATCGATATTTCGACTACCGCTAAATTTAAAGTGGGTAACTCTGCCGCAAAAGTAGACGTAGACATAGACCCCTGGGTTTACACCCTCGCCATTGGATATAAATTTTAAATAACCGACATCACGTCTGTAACATTAAGTTATTAGCGCAAATATTAACTTATAAAAACCTAGCCCTCTATTCCCAAATAGATGGGTTAAGTCTATTTAAATTAACAAAAAACATCTCGTAAAACTATTCGACACCACCGCTTGATCTAGATCACATTCCCACAGCATTAATGATATAATTAACGTCATAAAGTGATTTTAGGCGTCACCGTAGGAAAATAGATGTTTTTTGGCATCAATTTCAACGCTCTATACTAAGCATCGGCGACAAGCTCAACTCCCATTAACATTTTCGCTCCAAGTCAAACTCTGTCGGCTTTTTTTACAGAGAGACACTCAACTAGAACAAAAATACTTTGTCGCCCCAATTTAGGCGCCAATATAACTACTTCGGTGCCAATTGGCACTGAAGTTGCTCTATTCTAGATTACAAGTATGCGACATTCAGATACTGATAATCAGTGATGATAAATTGCATTAATTCTAGAGTCAGCAATTACTGGGGTACAATCATGGGTTCTAACCACTACGCAATACATGGCAGCGCAGTCACCTTATTTGAAAATACGCAAGCGTCATCGCCGGTAGATTATCGTGGTTTTATTCAGGTTGGCTCGAGAGAATATAGCTTTGTCTTGTATAGCAAGAATTTTAATCAACAATCACAAACCTATAGCGGTAAAGTATTTACCACCGACAACGCCGTTGGCATTCCAAGAAATCGGGTAAAGGTAGGGGATTATTACAACCGTAAACGCCGCAGTCCGTTAAGCACAATCCAACGACAACAAGCGCAATCGACTATCCCTGTCATGTGCGGCACAATAGAATTAAGCTGCCTTGCCTCAAACAACGATCCCTTTGCAGCCCTTATGGAATGCGCCATTAACATCTCCAACAACCGCTATGCCGCCCAGCTTATTAATGTTGATAACACCGAAGGCCCTCTACGCTGGTTAGGCCTTTTAGAAATCTCGTTTACCGACGAACAAAGTCTTCCTGCTGTCGAACAATAAAGTCAAAGCGATTACACCTCTTGCACAAAAGAGTAAAGGTCGCAAAATTAAGTCCCGCAAAAAGTCTTATACCCTTTATCATCGTCCGCTGACGGGGCTTCGTATAAAGCGGTATTCTCGCACCGTTCATACGGCTTCATTAATACAGATAAAAACTGCATGGCCTTATCAGCGCTGCCTGCACTAATACATTCCGCAAGACAAGCTTCAACATGATGATTCCTCGGAATAACTACCGGGTTGGCAAATCGCATTTTTTCATAGCACGCTTGCAATGGTAAATCTTGCCCCATTACACGCTCTTGCCATACTGACAAAAATTGACTTAAATGGCCTAATATCTGCGCGTGCCTATTTTTATTATTTTCCCTACTTAACTTATCCAATTTTGCAATATTATTATTTTCAGCAAGCCATTCCGTTAATGCGTTAAACGTATCGGTATAATCAAGACCATGCTCCTGCATTTTGCTCAACAAATCATCAATTAATACTTTATTCTCCCCGATGCCTGTAGATTTTACATCCAAACCTAACTTTTCAGACATCATGTCATGATAAGCCGCATTAAATCGCTGCGGAAATGTCGAAATAATTGCCACTAATTTATCCACAGCCAACTGCTCAGTGTCATCCACTAACGGTATCAGGCATTCCGCTAAGCGTGAAATATTCCACTGCACCATATCCGGCTGCTTATTAAAAGCGTAACGCCCGTGGGTATCTATAGAGCTAAAGACCATATCGGGTTTATAGCGCCCAAGCATTGCGCAAGGCCCGTAATCAATCGTCTCTCCCGACAGTGCAGCATTATCCGTATTCATAACGCCATGAATTAAACCCACGCGCATCCAGTGGCACACCAAGGTAATCTGTCGCGCCATAGCGGCATCTAAGAGCGCAAGGTACCTCTCTCCTGACGACATGCCTGCTTGTATTATTTCAGGGTAATGACGGTCGATCGTATAATCACACAACCGTTTAACCTCCTCATGCCTACCTTGCGCAGCAAAATACTGTACCGTCCCCACCCGCAAGTGGCTCGCAGCCACACGTGTCACTACCGCTCCAGGAGTAACGCTTTGCCGATATAGCATCTCTCCAGTAGCCACCACAGCTAAGCTACGCGTCGTAGGGACACCAAGCGCGTGCATAGCCTCACTCATAACAAACTCGCGCAGCGCAGGTCCCATAGCGCATAAGCCGTCACCGCCACGAGAGAACGGCGTTGGCCCCGAACCTTTTAATTGAATATCAACACGCTGCCCTAACGGCCCCTCTAACTCACCGAGCAAATGCGCTCGACCATCGCCTAACTGAGGAGAGAAATTCCCAAACTGATGCCCCGCATACGCTAACGCAACGGGCTGAACACCCGGTAACAAGCGTTTACCGCAAAATAACTCAGCAAGCCGCTGTTCATCTGAACCTAAGGACTCAGTAATACCCAGTTCGCTCGCGAGGCTTTTATTCCAAAGCATTAATGTTGGGGATTCAAATTGGCGAGGTAAACACGGCTTATAAAACGCCTCGCCTAATGTGAGATATGAATTCGTTAATTTCAAAAAAACCTCTATCTTGATATTTATACTAAAAAACCAGAAAATTACGCGGCGTAAGCTTCCATTTTACGAGCAAGGGCAAAGTCTTTATACGATATACCTGCAACCTCATGCGTCGTCAAACTTACCTCAACACTGCGATAAACATTAAACCACTCAGGGTGATGATTCACTTTCTCGGCATATAATGCGCACTTTGTCATAAACCCAAAGGCCGCCACAAAGTCAGTAAATTTAAATAGTTTATATAATTTACCTTCACGTAATACCCAAAGCGTACTCAGCTGCTCATTGAGCTGCAACAACTCTTCTTCTATTTTTTCTTTGGACAGTTTTTCTAAGGGAAGTTTTTTTAGGGGCTGTTTTTTTGGGGACAAGTTTTCTGCTTTCATTTTTTATCGGCTCTCAGATTTATAAAAACGATGGTCTTTATCTAAAAAAACCACATAGAAAGTATTTGCATCCAAACCAATCTGCTCAGCTTTACGCTTCGCCGCATCTTCACTGACAAGCACCTCAGGCACTACAAACCCGATGAGCCGTACTTTATTGCCCAAACGAAACCGCGCCCAAATAGCATCGTGAGGGACATGCGCAGGATGGATAAAATCACTGTCTTTTGGGAAGCTATCGTAATACGACAAAATCTTCAAGCCCCCGGAACCACTGCGATTATTGCGCCAGTACGATAAGGGCTCCTTGGTATACTCTTTGATTTTTTCCATCAAAGTCGCCAACGAATGCAAGCCTTCAACATTGTTCCAATCAGCAAAATCTTGCCCAGCCTCTTGGCTAGCATCAAAAAATGACAAATTGAACTTACATCGCGCCGCGATATCGGAAGTTTCCACCGACGATCGCGGCCGTGTTTTTAGAAAACGATCCTTTCTCGGGTTAGCAAACTTCCCCATTAGACTTTTTCCGAATCGGCTAAATTACTCGGAACACCGCCGATTTTCCCGCTCAAATAAATTGGGATAATCGTACGATCGTTACGAATCATACTTCCCGGAATTTCATCTAAACGATAACAATAGGTCTCCCCCTCCTCTTTATTCACAAGTATGGTGCGGTACTTACCTAGATGATCAATAATTTCAGTATTATGAGAAGTGAAAACAAACTGCGCCCCCTTTCTATTGATATTTGGATCTAAAAACAAGGCCAATATTTTTGGTAGTACCATGGAATGCAAATGAATATCAAACTCATCCATAATTAACAAACCACCAGCTTTTAAGGTTAACCAATAAAACACCATGCGCTGGAATAAGCGCCGTGTACCGCTAGACTCCTCCGCTAATGACAGATAAAAATTACCGCTAACGTTTTCATGACAAAAAACAGGGAAGTAAATTTTTTCGCCTTTTTCATTTTGAGCTTCTTTGATTTCAATATCTTTGACGCTCTCATCTGCAATTTTGACAACATCTTTAATAAAGCCAAACAACATATCATCATTCAGATACATCTTAGATAACAATTGCGGCTCAAAGTTAACCTCTACGTAGCCGGCATTGTTAACGTTAGTAATCATACCTCTGAAAAATTCCCAAATATTGACCATATCCGCCATGCTAGATTTAAAGCGATACTTGGTATAAAGACTGATAATAGAAGCGTCGCTACGTAACTGAACGGATTCAAGCTCCTTTAACTCAGCAACGGCTTGCTCAATGATATCGCCCTGACGCTTTAAGATCACCGTTTTGCGCTCACGCGTCCGGAAAAACTCTTCTCGCAATACCCGCTCAGTCGTCAGCTCAAGTTCGTAGCTATATTTATCCCCATTCACCTCAAAGTCAATATAGAACTCGGTAGGCTCACTATTATTCGAGAACGTTTTAAAAGGAATGCTATTCGACATCTCAGAATCCGCAGAGGTCGAACAGAAGTACTTAAGAAAGCTCAAAGCTTTCATAATGTTAGTCTTACCAGACCCATTGCCGCCTTTAATGCCTAGAACCGAAGTAACCGCCTGGTTCTGACTAATAGCTTCCGGGACGTGGCCGTCAAACTCAAAGTTGATTTCGATACCGCTTTTGATGCTTGAGAAGTTACGAACACCAAATTTTTTGATCATTTCTTATTCTACCTTAGTGGATAACGAGCAAACCCGCTTTGTTATCGCTTAACTTTGACATATTTGTCATCATTCTAGCCTATCATTGGTAATCCCCCCAAGCTTATTTTCATAAGCTGTCAGCTATCCCGTTTTTCATCCTCCTACAAGCCAATCCCATGATCAAACAGCCCCTGAAGAATGGTTTGGCATTATCGAAATGGACGTAACAATAGATGTACCTATATTTAAGGAAAAGTCTGCGTTTTCCGCCTTGCGCAGTCAGTGGCAAAACATGCCGTAAGCCAGTGCAAAATAGTGTTTCACTAATAGGCTCGGTGCGACATTGTCACGCCGAGGATTTTATATTTTTTAAAGCTCAGATATACCCCATATACTTGGTCAGGCATGACCGACACCCCTCAGCAACGACTCTAAAAAACCCGCCAGATTACATTTTTTCACCGACAGATTCGACCATTAATAGGCACACCCAAATTGGCCTATTCGGTAATTTGAACAAGAGCACTTCCTCGCAGTAAGCACGTTGACATTATAAATTTTCAGCATGAAAATCAATGCTCCCCGTCATGAACATGCTCATGACGATCATGCTTTATATAAGGTCAATAATATGAGCCTAACAACAAAAAAAATGAACACTGTAAAGTCGTTCTTTCTATCCGTGGGTGCCGCCTGTTTTTTAACAAGTACTGGCGCATCCGCTTTATCCCCGCCTCCTGGGAACACCGTTCTGGAAAACATCTGTGATTACCGAATTATCAGCGACTGGGGCACCGGGTTCCAAGCTGAGGTCAGTATCACAGCAGAATTTAATGACTTAAGCGACTGGCAAATCAACTGGACCTTCCCAGGAAACCAACAAATCGATACTTTTTGGAGCAGCAACATATTGCAATTGGGTAACGAGATAACAGCTGACCCCGCAGCATGGAATAGCCATATTCCCACCTCCGGGCAAGCCTCATTCGGCTTTATCGGCAGCTATTCTGGCGTAAACGCTATACCCGAACTTGGCGGCTCGTGTATTGTTGAGCGGTATATTCCCGGTAAATTCCCCTGGGATATAGTTGTTACCCCGAACGTGCCGTTTAGCTTACATGTTGGCGAGCAAGCAGCGATATTTGAGGTCGATGAAGGCTTTCCCCCCGTCACCTTCAGCCTACGAGACGCGGATTTCACAGGTGATTGCGGCGGCTCCCCTCCAATCGCTGCCTGCCCTGCAATTTTGTATTTTACCGCTGATATGCGGATTAACGAGATAGCGTCCGGCCATAGCATTACCTTTCATCAAAACGGCCCGACGGAGCAGCATTTTGGGTATTTAGGGATGCAGATTCGGATGATCGATTACAGCATGGAGTATGGCGTGCCGGAAAGTGCCGTAGTAACGTTTATTATTGAAGATATTTAGTCATCTACGGCTATTGAGTCACTGTTTTTAAATTTAGATAATGACGAGAAATCAATCACTCTATTCAGCTGATGTTAGATACCCCGTGTTCAATATAAATTAACGGGCGTCTCTTTATCTTTTCAATTGATTTCCGGGGCGCCCTTAAAGCACCCCGGAATTAAGCACTAATTCCTAACACCGAACGAAAATCACCGTTAAGGGTATTCAATGTGCTTAATATAGTAGTCATGCACATAGGTCTCAGCATAAGCCTCATCGGATTCATTCGGCGCAGTACCACTATGAGTACCGAGTGTAGTTACTTAGCTTGAAGTAAGCCCCCTGATGAACATAGGGGACTTTATTATCATTAGATTCATACTCAACAACACTACCATGAGCAATAAATTTCACTGTAAATACAGTACCCTGCTTGTATTTTTTTTATGGATGAGTGTCAAAAGAGCTTTTTTAAGTCTTCAATTCGTAGGGCGTT
>NVXL01000216.1 GCA_002746115.1 Alteromonadaceae bacterium | reverse complement strand
GTGTATCAGGGGACTGAGTTGGGTGTAGAGCTTTAGGTTTTATAACTGAACTTTAGGTTTTATAAATGAAGTTCGCGATGTTCGGGATCGACATCGCTTTCGTAGTCCCACCAACGTGTAAATTCGTTGACTAAGCGTTTAGCTTCTCCCGCGGCAAGGTAGTTGGCAAACCCCTGCGTATTCTCTTCGTCGTTAAAATATACCAAATGTTTGGCATCATAAATAACATAGGCGTGTTCATCGTTTGGGACTTGTTCATTGAGTGTTCGTATTTCAATGGATGAGGGTAAGCGTTGAGTTAGGTACAGAAGCGGCGCGTTTATGCTTGCTAGGTGACTGGAGTCGAAGATAAGTATACGAATTTTAGCGCGTCGATTGTAGCGTGCGAAGGCTGAGAGTTTTTCGACAACTTGAGCGTTAAATAGCTTAGCCGATAAATTTTGAGACAGGATCAAGATGTTTTGTCTTGAGATGCTACACATTTGGAAAATATGCTGGGCGAACTCTCGTTGGTGGTTTAATCTCAGTACTTGATCTTGGTAAAGCGCCGTTAAACATTCGCGTTGATTTGAGTCGAAAAGCATTTTGCGATGATCAATACCGGCTTCATCGAAAAGCTCACCTTGAGCCTCAAACGCCAATCGCGTGTAAAAACCTATAGCGCTGGTTTGGGCATGTAGATATATGGTTTGTGAGGCTTGCCCGGTATAGATTCGCAGTAGTACTTCTTGCAGTAAACCCTTGAGTAATTCTAAACCAACCCCTTTTTTCCTGTGTTTAGCTAAGACACACATGCGACCTATTTTGCTGCCGTTTGCTGTTTGTATAACGCGTGCATTGGCTACGGCTTCACTATCTAGGGTCACTAACATATGCAGGGTGTTTTCGGCGGCGTCAGACTCGTCCCACTCTTCAGATTCGGGTACGCCCTGTTCATCGATAAATACTTTTCGTCTGATTGCGGCGAGTGTTTGCTGACGCTGCTGCCAAGTGACGCTATGAATAGTTAACGACATGGTACTAATAAGTCTTGAGAGGCGAGGTCTAAAAGTGTCTGTTGATCCTCGTCAGTCAGGTCACTGTAGATTAATACCTCGTAATTGGAGAGCGCTTTTGCCATATCAAGTGAGCTGGGGTAGCTAAACCCGTTCACAAAGCAGAGGCAACTTTCTTGTTCAACATCTTGCTCAGCATGCTGTTCAGTATAGAACACCGCTCGTGCGAGTGGCGAAAGCTGGCATTTTGTACTGTTTATAAGCGCTTCTTCATCGATTGGTGCTGGGTGATGCGTGTAGTTGTTGTGGCTGTTATTGGACATTGATGCATATTCACCGAACCAGGTGGCGAGTGCTTCACGGTCGTTACAATAGTGATTTAGTATGGCGCGTAATCGATCGATAGCATCTTCGGTGATTTCACCTGGCTGTACTTGCTCTCGAATATTGGGGTCGCTGTAACGGGCTTGCTCGTCGAGTGAGTAGGTAAGTGAATCTACGTATTCACTTAAAAAATCACCGTGGTTTAAACTGCGAAAGCCAACGGAGTAGCATGTGCTTTCGCCGATAGATTCGCCCCAATGCGATATGTTAGGCGGGATATAGAGCATGTCGCCGGTTTGTAGTATCCATTCATCTTGGGTTTGAAAATCGCTTAGGATTTTCATTGCTTGACCTTCGACCAGCGTGCTTTGCTCGTCGGCTCTTTGACCAATTCGCCAGCGTCGTTGACCTTCGCCTTGAATTAAAAACACATCGTAATAGTCGAAGTGTGGCCCCACGCCGCCTTGGTCGCTAGCGTAGCTCACCATGATGTCTTCCATTCGCCAAGAGGGAATAAAGCTAAACGCGCGACGTAGTTGATGTACCTGCGGCTCGATTGCGTCGCTATTTTGCACGAGTAAGGTCCAGTGCGAGTCGGGGAGTTGTTTCAGTTGCTCTTGGGTGATCGGCCCATGGCTTAGCGACCAATTGAGCGGGCTTGTCTGTTTTTGATCTCGTACTTGCTCTATCAAGCGTGAGGTAACGCTAGCTTCTAAGGAGGATGTGAGTAAGGCGTCTTTGGACATTAATTCAGGCAAGGCCGGAAAGGCGTTGCGAATCAATAATGGCTTTTTCTGCCAGTATTCGCTTAAAAACTGCTTGATAGGCATATTGCCTAAGTGGGTCAGACGAGGGAATGGTTTGCTTGAGGGCGGCATTATTGTCGTCGTCATCGTACTTAGGCTCTATGGTAGGTTTATGGTCGTTTTATGACAGCTTTATGATAGTTTTACGCTGTCTAGGTATTGCTTAATCTCTTTGGCTTGCGAGTCGGCGTTGCCGATGTAGCTAGCAGGTGTCATGGATTTTAAGCTTTCTTTGGCAGTATCGGGAATCTCAAGTGTGTCAATGAATTCACTAATCACATCTTGATTGATGGTGTTGCCGCGAGTGAGTGCTTTGAGCTTCTCGTAAGGCTTCTCAATGCCGTAGCGACGCATCACCGTTTGAATTGGCTCTGCCAGTACTTCCCACGCGTTATCTAAATCTGCCGCCAATCGAGCCGTGTTGATCTGTAATTTCCCGATGCCTTTTTGTGCGGCGGCATATGCGATGACGCTGTACGCTAGGCCAACGCCCATATTACGCAGTACGGTGGAGTCGGTTAAATCACGCTGCCAGCGAGAAACGGGAAGTTTTGCGGCGAGGTGATTCATAACGGCATTGGCGATGCCGAGATTACCTTCGGAGTTTTCAAAGTCGATGGGATTAACTTTGTGAGGCATAGTTGATGATCCAACTTCGCCTTCGACGGTTCTTTGCTTAAAGAATCCCATGGAGATATAACCCCAGACGTCACGGTCGAAATCTAACAATATGGTGTTAAATCGACAGATGGCGTCAAACAGCTCGGCAATATAGTCGTGGGGTTCGATCTGAGTGGTGTAAGGGTTCAAGGTTAGGCCTAAACCTTCAACAAATTGTTTAGCGTTTGCTGCCCAGTCGATTTCTGGGTAGGCGCTTAGGTGGGCATTGTAATTCCCGACGGCACCGTTGATTTTACCGAGAATTGAGGTTTGCTTGATCTGTTGCAGCTGGCGGCAAAGGCGGGCAGCAACGTTGGCAAACTCTTTGCCCATTGTACTCGGGGAAGCCGTCTGCCCGTGCGTGCGTGAGAGCATAGGAATGTCTGCGTACTCGATGGCGAGTGCGGAGATGGCGTCGACGATACTTTGCATTTGCGGCACAATAACCTTGTCACGGCCTGCTTTGAGCATTAAACCGTGGGAGAGGTTGTTGATGTCTTCAGAGGTGCAAGCAAAATGCACAAATTCTGAAGCGGCTTTGAGCTCGGCCTGACTTTCGAACTGTTGCTTAATAAAATACTCTACGGCTTTAACATCGTGATTGGTGGTGGCCTCGATGTCTTTGATCGCTTGTGCGTCACTTTCACTGAAATTATCAACAATTTGGTTGAGGCGCTCATTGGCTTCGGTGCTTAAAGTCGGCACTTCGGTGATGGCTGAGTGTTGCGCAAGTTGTTGCAGCCAGCGTACTTCCACCTCGACGCGAAAACGTATTAAGCCATATTCACTGAATATAGGGCGCAACTCATCGGTTTTATTGCCATAGCGCCCGTCGATAGGGGATACGGCAGAAAGCGTTGATAAATCCATAGGGTGGTCGTTCTCTCAAAAGATTAAAGTGTAAAAGTTAAATGTAAATATTAAATAGGAAAAACGGAACATGCACAGGTGATACCGGTGATCAAGCTTGCGTATTGGCATTGCTCTCTAGCAGCAGCTCGCATTCTTCCAGTATTTTATTGCGTTGTAGCAGCAGTTGCCAGCGTGACCCGCCAACTTGTCGCCAAAGCATTGCCGCGCGAATAGCGGCTAGCAACATGCTGCGAATCTGATTGGCAACGCGTTGTTGCTGCAAATAAGTAGGGTCGCCTGTGACTTGAATACGATAGCGAAACTTACTAATCGTGTCGGAGTATAAATCGGCAATATTCGCCACTATGGTGTCGTGGGTGATATCGAAGTGCTGAGTTTGATCTTCTACCTTTTTAAGGCGACTGCTGATAATGGATAGCAGATCCTTATTGCTGTCTAATCGTCTTTGTAAGTACAGTATTCCAAGCAGGTAACGCACAGCGTCGGCGTTGCTTGCTGCTTTGTGGTTGTTAAGTAGTTCTTTAAGAAGTTGCAAGCCGCTATTGATATTATGAAGGCCACCGAACACCGCTTCAGTGGAGGTTGGCGTTGTTTCAAAAAGGCTACCTATCGCCGTCGCAAACTCCCCCTGCCTTATGTGGCTGGTTTTGGCTACCTCTTCGACCAAGCTGATGGCTTGTATCGCACCGGCTAATGCAATAGTAATGTTTCGCCATGAGGTTGCCACTATCGCGCGTACCTTTGGTTGAATGATTTCATAGTAGCTAGTCACAGATTTTGAGTGAAGAATCAATTATAGAATATAGCGGATAAATTCGGCGTTTTTTCGCCTAGCGGCTTTTCGGGTAGATTCGGTTTGTCTCTGAGCACGTTGTTCTAGTGCTTTGTTCGAGTATTTTGATTTTAGGACGCTGATTCTATCACACCACCACCAAGACAGCGCTCGCCTTGATAGAATACGACAGATTGACCTGGAGTAATGGCACGTTGAGCTTGTTCAAACTCAACGTTGATAATCGGTTTGCCCGCTTGAGTCCGGTCGAAGCTTGCGATCGTGCAGGCTTGATCCTCTTGGCGATAACGGACTTTGGCCATACATTGCGTACCTTGTGTAAGTGCTTGTCCGTTGATCCAGTGAAGTTGCGCTGCCGCTAGGTGCTTGGTAAATAATAGGGGGTGCTGAGCGCCCTGGACGACAACTAATGTGTTGTCATGAAGTTGCTTTTGAGCGACATACCAAGGGGCTTCATTAGCGCCGGCCACCCCGCCTATTCCTAGCCCTTGGCGTTGACCGATGGTATGAAACATAAGGCCTTGGTGCTCGCCTAGCACGGTGCCTTCAGTGTCGATAATGGGCCCAGGTTGTGCGGGTAGGTAGTTCTGAAGGAAATCCGTAAAGCGTCGCTCACCGATAAAGCAGATACCGGTACTGTCTTTTTTGTTGTGCGTGATAAGGTCGTGTTCTTGCGCTATTTGCCTAACAACCGTTTTCTCGATATCCCCAATTGGGAATAATGTTTGAGCAAACTCGGTTTCACCCACCGCATGTAAAAAATAGCTCTGATCTTTGTTTGGGTCGAGTCCTTTACGAAGGTAGGTCTTGTTGTCTAGCTTTTCGGTACGAGCGTAATGTCCTGTGGCAATGTAATCCGCGCCCAGTGTGTGGGCGTACTCGAGGAAAACTTTAAACTTGATTTCGCGATTACAAAGGACGTCTGGGTTGGGCGTGCGGCCAGCGCGATATTCTTCCAAAAAATAAGCGAATACGTTATCCCAATATTGTTCAGCAAAATTAGCTGTATGAAGATGAATGTCTAGTTTCTGGCAAACAGCCGCTGCGTCCATTAGGTCGGTGGCCGCGCTGCAATATTCAGTGCCGTCATCTTCATTCCAGTTTTTCATAAACAGGCCTTCAACTTGAAAACCTTGCTGTTTGAGCAATAGTGCAGCGACAGAAGAGTCCACTCCTCCAGACATGCCAACGATGACTTTAGCTTGCTTAGGTGGTTTTGTTGTGTGATTTAGCATTTGGCCTGATTCCGAACCTATCGATAAAACGTGTATTTTAACGTAAACCTCATAGAAATATGTCGTAAGTATTTGAATAGAGTTTAAAAAATAATGGGTTCAAAGACGGAATAGGGTGTTTCAGTCTCGAAATTTTAAATTTGAATGGCACCATGAGGTATTGGGGTGGTTTTTTGTTATGAGCTTATGTCTAACCGGTGTATTGCTAAGGCTGAGCATTACGAGCGTGAAGGGGGTTGCCTGATTCGGTTGAAAAGAAACAGATTTTTTGCATTGCAAATAAGTTTGTCGTTAGTTATTTCAAAAAAGACTACGTTGGTTGATTTTACTATTTTTGGTTGTTTTTGGCTCTGTATGCATGAGGACTTTTCGTGACAGTTAGTTGAGTATTGCGTCATGTTATAGGCTTGTTTCGCTAAGTGACATAGACTTTTTACAGATTAGAGCGTGCTTAGTGTTTTGGTTCTTGTTTGTTTATTAACCGACTAGTGTCCATGACCATGGTTAGCAAGTCATTAGTTGTGGTGGATGACTGGTAAATGAGATGAGCTAGGCGTCAATTTTGGCTGAAGCGCCCCCTTGGACTGCACTTGTTACGAATGAGAATTATAAGTGAATAGTTTTTGTTTTCAGTCTGAACTGACTTGTTGCCTTGCTGTACAATTTGAATAATTTTTCACTTATTGTTTGGGTCTCTGAGGTTTTCGGAGCTTCGTCAGCGAGTGAGCCCACTGTGCCGTATGTTGGTATATGTCGAGCCATGTTTGAGTTGGAGCGAAAAGCGTTAACAAAGTGTAGCGAGTGCTCTACTATTGGGGCACGAGATCCGATGCTTGAGTAAGGTATTATCAGGTAGAACTTAGAGTTGAATATTCACCCTTTATGCAATATTTATTAACAGCGCTGTTGGATTTGATAGTCGGCATATTGTCGATTTCGAAAAAGAAAAATCCGTCAGCACGTGCACTTGCATATGTATCATTCAGCTTGTTTTTTTGGCAAATCGAGCTGTACCTGCTTGTTACGATTAAAAATTTAGAAATTCTGTCGCCGCTTTTTCATCTCACGCGTTGGGGGGTGTTTTTTAGTGGGCCGCTGTTTGCTTTGCTTGCTTGGCGCATGTTGGGTAGTCGTTCTAAGGTGTTTCTTCACTGGGTTGTTATCCCCAGTTTAACGGCCGCGGTGTTGTTGAGTATTACAAACTTCTTTTTCTTGCCTTCCATGCTCGAACCTTCAGCTGGTGGTTATCTACCTGCTCCGGATTTGATTAGTTTTGGGTACAACGCTATTTTTGCCTGGGCTAGTATTGGCTCTTTAGCGGTAACCGTGTTTCACCTTAAGTACTCTTCACGAAGAGAGCAAAAGCGCATTAAATGGATGGCCATCTCATTGGTGGTAGCCTTTGGTGGTGGTGTGCTGGCGTTAACGAGCTCTCGAAGCGACACCTACTTGCAAAGCTATATTGGCCCGTTAACGCATGTTGTATATTCAGCGCTTGTTTTCTACGCGGTGGTTGAGCACAACCTGATGGATTTTCGCTTTGCTTTTAGTGTTGGGTTGGCTAGGAGTATATTGCTTGGTTTGGTGGTTTGGTTGTATTTTTTAGTCGACTCGTTTTCGAGCTATTTTGGAGGTGTTGGCGGCAGCGCATTTGCAATGTTAGCGTTTGTTTTGGTGATGATTGAGGTATACCCAAGAGCGCTTAAATGGATTGTTCCGCAAGCAAAGCGTTGGCTAGCGAGTAGTCGTTACGATTTGGATAAGGTTAAAGTTGATATGGTGGATACGTGGAATAATAGCGTGTCTGTTGAGTCATTCAGAAAGTCAATGGATTACCTGTTGTTGGAGTTGGTACAGGTTAAAGATTATCGCCTTTTGATGATTCTTGAGCACGGGCGAGGACATATTTCTGGTGAGATGACTTCTTTTGAGCGACTTGAAGGAATATCTTCGGATGATCTTCTTGTGGAGTATTGTCGTAATCAAGAAGGTATTGTTTTATCGGATGAGACGCCAAGAGATATTGCAGAGGAGATGGAGCGGCGAAATGCGTGCTTGTGTTTGAAGGTTAGGCAGGGCACCAAAATAGTGGCTATTTTGGTGATTGATAATCCGCAGGATTATCAAGATTATCGCTATGAAGATATTCGCCTGTTTGAATGGATGGCAGTTGAGCTTGCGCCAGTGTTGAGTCGGCTTTTAAGGATAGATGAGATGAACGACGAGCTCGGAGAAGCGAAGAAAACACTTTCGTTGCTCAATGTAATGAATCATTATCATCACGACATTAAAGCGCCTTTGGCGATTATAGATGGCGTACTGTCGAGTGATATATATGATGAAGAGAAGAAAGTTCGTATCGTATTGGAGCAGGTGAATCGTAGTAACCGTTTGATCACGACGATGTCGAGTATTTTACACGGTAAGCGTGAGCGCAAAACTGGCCCAATCTCATTGAAAATGGTTCTGCAAGACGCGCTCTACCTTTTTGATAAGGGGGTTGATGGCTTGACGTTTGATTGCGAGGGAGACCCTGCAGTCATTGGCGACGCGGAAGACCTTAAAATTATGTTTGTGAACCTGATTAAGAACGCGACAGAAGCTAGGCAAGAAGGGAGTGATGTTGAGTTGGTGGTTCGAGTGTGGGCAACGGATAAAGTAGCATGCATTAAATTTTCCGATAATGGTATCGGTATGGATGAATCGAGGCTTGCACGTATGTGGACTTCGGCCTCAACCACTAAAGTGGGAGGTACAGGGATTGGCTTGCAGGCCGTGAAGCGTATTGCTGATGAGCATCGCGCGGCTGTGAATGTATCTAGTGTGCTGGGTGAAGGAACCACGTTTATGTTTGAGTTTCCTTTGGTTTCGGCGACAAATGATATCAATTTGACCAGCTAGATTGTAGTCATTGTGGTAAGAGCTGTCTGTATACTGGGGCGGCAGAGTGGTTGCTCGCTAGGCCTCAACTGCTAATGAGCAGTCAAGGTTAGCGGTTCAATAAGCTAGAGTTGGTACTTTAGTGAAAGTCCGTAGGTTCTTGGTGGGAGGTAGGTGGCACGCTGTAAGCCTAAGAAAGATCGTGACTTTTGTCGTATGTCTGTTTCGTCAGTAAGGTTTTTCGCCCACAAAGAAACGCCTAGTGATTCACCAATCTCTAAGCTAATAGACGCGTTAACACGGTGGTAGCCTGCGACTGTGTTCGCCTCGGTATTGTCGGGGTTAGTAAAGTAGCTGTCGCGATTGTTGTAGTCTAGGTTGGCTTTTAAACCTAAGCTGGAGCTTAGGTTCCTTGAGTAATCAAGCGCGACATTCATTGTCCAAGGAGGGGCAAATGGCATCGAATTGCCCGTAAAGTTACTCTGGCCGTCTAAATGTTCAAACCTATCAAAATTTGCATTGGTATAGGCCATGTTGGTGCTGAGGTAGAGGCCGTAGCCGATATCGTAGGCTACCTCTATTTCGACGCCTTGTGAGGTGGCTTCACCAGCGTTGGTTAGCAATAATATTGTTTGCCCCGAGACTGGGTGGGTGAAGAATTGGAATACCTGATAATCCGTTAGTTTGGTGACAAATACAGCCGCATTGATGTCTAATTTACCATCGGCTTCTAGAGCTTTTATGCCCACTTCGTAACTAAGCGCGCTTTCTTTTTTAAATTTGAAGTTATCTAGCGTCTGTAAAAAGTCGGCATTCCATCCGCCGCCTTTATGGCCTAGAGATATTGATGCGTATAAGAATTTATCTTCGTCAATATGGTAGTTTAAGCCTATCTTAGGGGTAAAAGCATTCTCACTTAGGTCATCAGAGATTGGGGCGGGCAAGTTTAAGAACAGGCCTGTGGTATCGTCAATGTCGTAAATGATGTCTTTCTTTTCATTGCTAAATCGCAAACCGGCGTTAAGGCTGACTTTTTCGTTAAAATGGTAGTTACCGTGAATATAAAAAGACGCGGATCTTTCCTGAATATCTCCGGTAGTGACAATAGTTTCGTTAGCGGGTAAATCAAAGAGCGCTGCTTGGCTGTCGGTGGAGGCGCTCCGCCCGGTGGAGGCTTCTTGGTCGGAAAAGAAAATGCCTGCGACGTAGTCACCCTTGTCGTATTTAGGGGATACATACCGGAATTCTTGGGTGAGCTGCTCGCTAGTTTCGTCAAAATGCGCCTGCGATACATCAAGTGAGGAGTAATCTTCGTCAGAGACGTCTTCAAATTCGTTGTCTCGGTAGGCGCTTATCGAGATAAATTTAGCGTCATTATCGAGTTCAAAGTCTAAGTGTAAACTTGTACCAAATAGTTCGCGTCGGCCGAACTCGTCGGCGTTGTGTGATACTTCGTATATGTCAGGCGCTTGCGCAAAGCCGGGCGTGCCTTCAAGGCTTTCTGCGATGGTGCGTTTACCTTCCTCTTCTAGAGCATCGATAGCGAAGTCAGCGGTAAGCTTGCTGCCAGCGTAGCGTAGGCTAAATCGCCCTGAGTCCTTGTCGAAACCTTGCAGGCTTCTATTTAGCGTGGTGTTATTGATATAACCATCGTTGGAGGTGTTTTGGTATTGAAAGCTGGTGAAGATGTTATCTGTTAGCGGGACGTTGCTAACGAAGCCTAATTTACGCTGACCGAAATTACCAACTTGGGCGTCGAGTCGAGTGCTGTATTCATCGTGAGGCTTTTTCGTGATGATGTTAATCGCACCGGAAATAGTATTCGCCCCAAATAGTGTGCCTTGAGGGCCTCGGAGAATTTCAACTCTCTCAATGTTGGCCATGTCTTGGTCAAAGCTGTAAGAGCGGCCAGTGAGGACACCATCGATATAAACAGCCGCACGGGCGTTGGTGCCGATATTTCGAGAGTAGTCACCAATACCGCGAATGGTAATTTCGCCGCGTGAAGCTCGATCACCAGCACCGAAATTCATGTTGGCTGAGTATTGCTCAAGATCCGAGAGCTTGGATACTTGCCTACTCTCTAGCAGCTCGCTGCCAAAGGCGCTAATAGCTATCGGAGTTTGTCGCAAGGGCTCGTCGCGCATCTGTGCTGAAACAATAACTTCTTCGATGTGCGGCTTCTCGCCAGCGCTGACAGACCCTGCCATGCATATTGAGGCTATTGCGATACTTAAAGGTAAAACTGTATATTTCGAGGCTGAACACATGTTTCTAGACCGATATTTAAATTGAACCGAGTGCTATTATGCAGGCAATGATTGATTAACATTGTAACTTGGCAGCTGGCGCTACGATCTTTATTTTAGCCCTATATCTTGAAGAATGGACATAAGAATATCGAGTTTCAGAGGCTTTTCTAGAAAATCCGTAAAACCCATGTTCTCAAGTGTTTCTCGGCGATTGTGGATCGGCATATTCGTTAACCCGATAATTACAGTGCTTGCGGGGGCGAATGAGCGGATGCGCTCGGTTGCTTGGCAGCCATCTAGTTTGGGCATTTGCATGTCCATTAATATGACATCGTAGTTCTTGATTTGGCAGCATTCGACGGCACTTAAGCCATTTTCAGCGACATCTACACGATGGTTTTTTAATACGCTACGGCCAAGATCTTGGTGAATTGTTTCGTCATCTACTAAAAGTATGTCTAGCGTTGGCGGGGCATCAGCGTTATTAATATTTTTTAATTTACCGTTGCTGAGGTCGATATCTTCTTTTTTGTGGTTGACGCGCTTTATTGTCAGGTCGTCGCCGTTTTCACTAAACGATTTCAGCTGTGATTTTAGCTCGCCCACTTCGTGCTGAATGCTGGCTAAATTGTCTTTTACTAGTTTTGGCGCGTTACTAATGGCTTGGATGAGGTGATCGGGTATCGAATTCGGGTCATTCTGTTGCCTTTGCAGGGCGAGTAGGGTCGGTAGGTACTCTTCTAGTAATTCAATGTTCATGTTAGCAATCGCCAGAGGTGTGGCGACATCATGTATAAAATTCGCGTTAACATCGATTAGGTTTATTTGCGTATCATTGTTGTTCATTATTGATACTCATTAACGAATGAAAGCAGTTTATACGTTAGTGAAAACTGCTGGATGGCGTAGCGATGAACTCTTTATAGCTGGAGCTAACTTTGTTGATATTTTCAAGCGTGACGCAAAAGTAGGTTTGTTCACACTCTATAGCAACGATGGGGTATGTGCGTTCATCCCATGTTTGTGAATTGCCTTCTCGGAGAGCGCCATACTCGTCATGAATGTTGGGGTAAAAGTCTCGTTCATTGAGCAGGTCAATGCATTTTTTAGGGAAGCCTTGGCGCACCAAGTTATGGCAAAGTAAGTCGAGTTCATTCTCGCTAAATACGAGCATCTGGCTTATGTTGCCTTGCCTGTCGACCATGATAAAACTGTTGGGGTCGGTGGCAAAATAGTGCTCTTTAATGTCTAGATCTTCGCAGGTTTGCTCAAAATAATCAGCAAATTCGCAGTCGAATACGTAAGGAATACGTTTGCGAGCTTCTTGGTTGCTCCAGGGGAATTGATCTAGGAAATAGCGCTTTTTCAGATTGGATATGATCATATCCAATCGTTTGGTTAAATCCTGGTCGCTTTTGTCAATGTAAAAATCAATGATATCTGTGTTAAGCGCATTAATTGCTTGACGCTCATTCGCCACACCGGTCAGTAAGATTTTTTTGATGTTTGGGTTGCTTATCTGGCTGCATAGGTCAAGCCCGTTCATACCAGGCATGCTGTAATCGGCTATCAGTATTGCGGGTTCTGAAAATCGGCTGAGCTTAGATAATGTGTTGAAGATATGTCTGCGATCGGTTTGTTCTATGGTTTCATCTGCATCTTGGCGGGTGACCCTGTATTGCTCTTCAAGGAAGTCTAGGCAAACTTTGGGTTGTGTGTAGGCGCGATAGTCTCGGTACATTGATTTTAATGTGAGTCCATCGATAAAGTCTCTATTGTCGTCCACGTATACGGTATTGGTCGGGTAGTAGAAAAGACTAAATTCAGGTCTGCCCATCGTGTTGTTTCTCTTTAAATTTATTTAATCAAATAGGTGTGGGGAGCTATTTGTTGCTCTCATTACCCAGCTGTGTTTTGGTAAACCGCTGTGGATATAATGGAGTCGAGCATGCGGTTGTTATGAAAGTCTATGTAATTAGTGCGCTTTAGTCCAGAAAATGCCTAACGAGATTTACATCTCGTTAGGCATTCGATCCTGTTAAGTGCTATCTAGACGCTATCTAGGTGTTAGGCGTAGCCGCTAATCATGCTTTTTTTGCGGTGGCGCGTTGTCTTGAAAGCGCTCGATGTTGAGCTGGCGTTTGCGAACACGCACTTTTTTCAATATATCAAAGGTCTCTTTGGGCATGCCTTTAGGTAGGTCAACTACAGAGAATTGATCTTGGATGCGAATCTGCCCGATCATTCTACCTTCGATGCCTGCTTCGTTGGCAATCGCACCGACGATCTCTCTAGGTGTGACTTGGTCTTTGTGGCCAACGGCGATTTTGTAGCTTTCCATGTCGGCATTGTTTTTACGGCCTTTTCTGTCACCGCGGTCTTTCCTGTCGTCGCCACCGCGGTCTCTTCTGCCTCCGTCACGATCATTACGGGGGCGGTGTTCTCGCTTGTCATCATATGACGCGCGGGGTGTCTCTTTTGGTGGGATTAACGGGCGGTCTTTCTGAGCCAAGTACACGAGTGCAGCGGCTATTTCTTCAACAGAAGATTCCTCTTCTGTTTGTAGTTCTGCTACGACATTGCGGTATACGTCAGACAGCTCCATCTTAAGTGCTTCACTGACGGAGCTTTTTAAGTCGCGAGATCGTTTGGTGATTAGCTCGTTGCGGCTTGGTAATTCCATTTGAGCGATTTTTTGACGCGTCGTTTTTTCGATAGACCGAAGGAGTCGGCGTTCTCTAGGTGTTACGAACATGATGGCCTTGCCGGATCTACCTGCTCGGCCTGTTCTTCCGACTCTGTGTACGTAGGCTTCGTCATCGTATGGGATGTCGTAGTTCAGTACATGACTGACACGCTCAACATCGAGGCCTCGGGCGGCGACGTCGGTAGCAATTAGGATGTCTAAGCTGCCTTTTTTAATTTGCTCGACGGTGCGCTGGCGAATAGTCTGACTCATGTCTCCGTTGAGTGGTGATGCTGAGTATCCGCGTGCATTTAACTTGTCGGCAAGTTCAACAGTGGCAGTTTTTGTACGGACAAAGACAATCATGCCGTCAAAATCTTCTACTTCAAGCAGCCGGGTGAGGGCGTCTAGTTTGTTGGTGCCGCTAACGAGCCAGTAGAACTGCTCGATATTCTCATTGGTAGTAACGTTTGTTTCAATGCGTACTTCAATCGGATCTTTCAGGTAGCGTGTTGCGACCTTGCGAATCGGTGGTGGCATTGTGGCCGAGAAGAGTGCAACTTGACGTGAGTCAGGGGTGCTTTTTAGGATCGTCTCGACATCGTCGATAAAGCCCATGCGTAGCATTTCGTCGGCTTCGTCGAGTACGATGGTTTTAAGCCGGCTTAGATCAATACTTTTACGCGACAAGTGGTCGAGTAGGCGGCCTGGAGTTGCGACGACAACATGAACGCCACGCTTTAAGCTTCTAAGCTGGCCGCGCATGTCTTGCCCACCGTAGATGGGGAGTACATGGAAGCCATGCATGCCAGAGGCATATGATTGAAACGCTTCGGATACTTGTATGGCCAACTCCCGCGTTGGGCAAAGTACAAGTGTTTGTATGGCGTTAAGTTGCACGTCGATACGAGCAAGTGTCGGTAGTGCGAAAGCGGCGGTTTTACCGGTACCGGTCTGCGCCATGCCAACTATATCTTTGCCTTCGATGATATGTGGGATGGTAGCTGCTTGAATGGGGGATGGTGTTTCGTAACCTAATTTACCTAGCGCTGATAGGAGAAATGAGGGTAGGTTTAAATCGGCAAAACCTGGGTTGCCGTTTGTATTTTCCGACATGCTGTACCTTGTTGGGTGGGGTATACGCTTAAATTATTTAAGATGAGTCTGGATTCGGATTTGTGCTGTGACATGCCATTGTGAATGGCCTTGCATACGCGAGCCGCGCTGCAGTCTAATGTTTGTCCTTGTGCGGCACTTACGAAAAGGAGGGGATGATACCAGAACCTGCGTCATATGGCGAGCTATCAAGGCAACTATGTGCTTAAGTAAATGACGGCTAGCAGGGGTGTGGTTGGTCGCAGGGGTGTTTCGGCTGTGCATTTACTTTCCTGTGGGCTCTTTTCTGGCTCGGAGCTATATCTTTCTAATTCGAAGCGGCTCCTTTCTGACTATAGTTACCTTAAGTTATCTCAAGCTGGTTTCACTTTAAATGAATAATGGTGGCTGGGTCGGTTTTTGAGGGGTAGTGTCAGTTGTTTGTTAATGCTTTGATTAGTCAAATAAGTCAGTGGTTTCGTATGTCTTACGTGCTGTGGTGTTCGGCAGGTGCTTTTCTGTTGTGTTTTTGTTGTCGGCCGCTTAATGCGTTAGAAATTGACGAGGGGGTGCTGGAGAAAGTTGCGGCTCATTACGGAGGTGAGGCTGTGGAGCGGGTGCGTAACTGGGGAAGTCTTATGGTTAGTGATAGCCAGAATGCGGCGTTTGGTGATCCAGAGCGCATGAAAAGCGCGAATGATTTTTTTAATTTAGTGGCGTGGTTGAGTGATCAAGAGCACTGGGGGAGGGAGGATTATTGGGCGACACCGATTGAAATGCTTGCCACAAACGGGGGGGATTGTGAGGATTTTTCAATTGGAAAATATTTCACGCTCAGAGAAACAAAGCTTTCTCCGGATAAATTACGTATTACCTACGTGAAGTCGCTGACCTATAACACCCCTCATATGGTACTTGCGTATTATGAGACGCCAGATGCTGAGCCCTTGATTCTGGACAATATCAATAAGCAAATTTTACCTGCTTCCCAGCGTCAAGATTTGTTGCCAGTGTATAGTTTTAATGGTGAAAGTATTTGGCTGGCTAAAGCGAGAGGGAAAAAGTTGAAGGCCAATAGCCAGAGTGCGATTCCTCAGTGGCAAAAGCTGAATAGTCGTATGCTGTCTGAGTTCGGTAGCAAGCTTTGATTTGTTTGTCAGAAGCTTGTCAAAAGAAAAAATGGGAGGAGGCGACGGCAGTATCTCTGTGGTGCATGCTGCCGCCGTAAATGGTAAATGGTAAATGGTAAATGGTAAATGTTAGATTAGCGCTCTTTGCGCGAGTTTACTTCACGTAAAGTGTTACCGGTATAAAGCTGTCTTGGGCGGCCAATTCTGAATGGCTCACTCAGCATTTCATGCCAGTGGGTGATCCATCCTACTGTACGACCGGTCGCAAAAATGACGGTGAACATGTCGGTTGGAATACCGATGGCTTTCATAATGATACCAGAATAGAAGTCGACATTTGGGTAGAGCTTCTTCTCGATGAAGTATGGGTCTTCCAGTGCGATTTGCTCTAATCGTTTCGCGATTTTCAGCAATTGGTCATTTTCAAGACCGAGTTCGTTCAGCACTTCGTCACAAGTTTCTTTCATTACTTTGGCGCGAGGGTCAAAGTTTTTATAAACGCGATGCCCAAAGCCCATAAGGCGGAATGGGTCGTTTTTGTCTTTTGCGCGCGCAATAAACTTATCAATATTGCTAACGTCACCGATTTCTTCCAGCATACTGAGAACAGCTTCGTTGGCGCCGCCGTGAGCAGGGCCCCATAGCGTAGCAATGCCCGCTGCAATGCACGCGAATGGGTTGGCACCAGATGAGCCAGCTAAA
Organism: Alteromonadaceae bacterium; assembly: GCA_002746115.1. Classification (GTDB taxonomy): domain Bacteria; phylum Pseudomonadota; class Gammaproteobacteria; order Pseudomonadales; family Cellvibrionaceae. The sequence continues at coordinate 18,442 of NVXL01000216.1, read as the reverse complement.
CGCACAGTAGAGGTTGAGGCGTTTTGTTCGTGATCAGCGTGAAGAAGGAATATTTTATCCATTGCGCGAGCGAGCACAGGGTTTACATCTATTTCGGTATCGCAGGGCGTACCAAACATCATGTGTAAAAAGTTCTCGGAGTAGCTCAGTGAATTATTCGGGTACATGAATGGTTGGCCTTGCGAGTGCTTGTAGCACATGGCAGCCAGCGTCGGCATTTTAGCGATTAATCGATGAGCGGAAATGACTCGGTGACGCTCGTCATTAATGTCGAGTGAGTCATGGTAAAATGCTGAGAGGGCACCGACAACACCGCACATCATTGCCATTGGGTGGGAATCATAGTGGAAGCCGAGAAAAAAGCGCGCAATTGATTCGTGCACCATCGTGTGTTTACCGATGATTCCGCTAAACTCTTGGTATTCTGCCTCGTTAGGCAGCTCTCCGTGGAGGAGTAAATAGCAAGTCTCTAAGTAATCAGAGTTCTTAGCTAAATCTTCAATCGCGTAACCGCGATGTAAAAGCACGCCCTTCTCGCCGTCAATGTAGGTGATCTTTGACTCGCATGAAGCGGTGGACACATAGCCGGGGTCGTAGGTGAAATAACCCTTCGCGGCGAGGGCGCGGATATCAACGACATCGGGGCCGATGGTTCCTGAGTATAGAGGTAAATCGATGGGCTCTTCTAACCCGTCGACCGAAAGGCTAGCTTTCTTGTCTGACATTACGGACTCCTGTTAGTGTATCGTGTTAAACAGATTTACGTTGAATTTGGCTTAAGCGTCAAGGCTTGTACGACAGTCTAATATTTGAGCGCCGGCGAATTATAATGACTTTTAACGCGAACGGTTAGTATATTTGTCGGCAACGTTAAAAAGAACGCATTGCCTGACCAATGTGTGCTCTTTGGTGCTCTAGTGAGGGGCGTTTTTTTTGAAAGATACCATAATGGGGCAAAAATGCCCGTGAGTGCTGATGTCGGAAGATAGAATCTTAGATAAGTGACTAACTAATATTGTAATTTTTCTGCCGCGTTACTATAATCCGGCGCGCTTGCAAAGGTGTTTTAAGTCTTCTTTCGATGCTTTAGATGCCAAAACTGGCCTTACCATCTCGCTTGAGCGATTATTGCACACATGTAAACTGTGTACATGTAAACCATGTAATTGCTTGCATGTTATTTGGGAAAGTTTTAGTGAAGAAGAGGTAAAGACTTTGGTAAGGTAAAAGCTTTGCTAAGGGTTTAGTAAGATAAAAGTATATGCGCCACATTATTTATGAAAAATGTTCTGATTAACCAGCTTATAGGGTCTCTGTGAAAAAAAACCGTCCTGTTAACTTGAATCTGTCGACTGTCCAGTTTCCAATTACGGCCATCGTCTCAATTTTACACCGTATATCGGGTATGATTTTACTCCCGGGTGTGCTTCTCCTTCTTTGGATGCTCGATATGAGTTTGGCGTCACAAGCGTCTTTTGACACCCTGAGCGAATGGCTCGGGAATCCATTATTAAAGGTTGCTCTGTGGGCCATTCTTGCTGCTTTAGCCTATCATTTCGTCGCTGGTATACGGCATATCATTATGGACCTTGGCTTTGCTGAGAGTTTTGAAAGCGGCAAGTTGACCGCTTATATTTCATTGGTATGTACAGCAATATTAGTTTTACTCGCGGGGGTTTGGGTATGGTAACGTCAGTAACAAGTTTTGGTCGAAATGGTCTTTCAGATTGGTTGATTCAGCGCTTCAGCGCTGTTGTCTTGGCAACCTATACTGCGTTTATCGTGATCTATTTGGTTGCGCACCCTGGATTAACGTATCAAGAATGGTCCGGTTTGCATTCTCAGCTGTGGATGCGCATATTCACACTTATTGTATTGCTCTCTAACGTTGCTCATGGTTGGATCGGACTTTGGGGCGTACTCACCGATTATGCTACCGATCGTTTAATGGGGGCGATTGCTTTGCCAATCCGTATGTTCTCGATGGCCTTATACCTGCTAGTGGCACTAGCGTTTATTATCTGGGGCGTGCAAATTTTGTGGGGAGTAAATTGATGGGAAATATTCGTACGATTTCTTTTGACGCTATTGTTATTGGTGGTGGTGGGGCCGGTATGCGTGCCTCTTTGCAGTTGGCTCAGTCGGGATATAAAACGGCTGTAGTCACTAAAGTTTTCCCTACTCGCTCACACACCGTTTCTGCTCAAGGCGGCATTACTTGCGCGATTGGGAGCGATGACCCGAATGACGATTGGCGTTGGCACATGTATGACACCGTTAAAGGTTCTGATTACATTGGTGACCAAGACGCAATTGAATATATGTGCTCAACAGGCCCTGAGGCCGTATTCGAACTTGAGCATATGGGCTTACCTTTCTCGCGTACTAAAGAAGGGCGTATTTATCAGCGTCCTTTCGGTGGGCAGTCAAAGGATTTTGGCCGCGGAGGACAAGCAGCAAGAACCTGTGCAGCGGCAGATAGAACGGGTCACGCCTTATTGCATACGCTCTACCAAGGTAATGTGAAGAGCAACACCGTGTTTCTTAACGAGTGGTTTGCTGTTGATATGGTTAAAAACCAAGACGGCGTTGTGTGTGGTGTTATCGCCATTAATATTGAAGACGGCGAGACTGTATTTATTAAGTCACGTGCGACGGTATTTGCAACCGGTGGAGCAGGGCGAATATTTGCCTCAACGACCAATGCACATATTAACACTGGAGACGGTGTCGGTATGGCCTTGAGAGCAGGATATCCTGTTCAGGATATTGAAATGTGGCAGTTCCACCCGACTGGAATTCATGGTGCTGGTGTTCTTGTTACGGAAGGTTGTCGTGGTGAAGGTGGTTATCTCGTTAATAAAGATAACGAACGTTTTATGGAGCGTTATGCTCCAAACGCAAAAGACCTTGCCGGGCGGGACGTCGTTGCACGTTCGATAATGCTAGAGATAATGGGTGGACGTGGATGTGGTCCAAAGGGTGATCATGTATTACTTAAGCTTGATCACCTCGGTGCTGAGACCTTGAATCAGCGTTTACCAGGTATTCTGGAATTGTCTCGTACCTTTGCTCATGTTGATCCGATTAAACAACCGATTCCTGTTGTGCCAACGTGCCACTATATGATGGGTGGTATCCCGACTAACGTTAATGGTCAAGTGCTAACGCAAGATGCTCAAGGTAATGATAAGATCGTAGAAGGTTTCTACGCTTGTGGTGAAGCGGCTTGTGTTTCTGTGCATGGGGCAAACCGTCTCGGTGGTAACTCTTTGCTGGATCTCGTTGTCTTTGGGCGGGCGGCGGGCATGTTTATTGAGAAATCATTACGCGAAGGCATTGATGTTCGCGCGCCATCTGATAGCGACATTGACGCGGCGATGGTAAGACTTAATCGAGTTAATAGCTCAACATCGGGTGAGTCAGCAGCTGGTTTGCGCAAAGAGTTGCAAGATATCATGCAAAACCACTTCGGCGTTTTCCGCAAGGGAGATCTAATGCGGGAGGGTATTGCTAAGCTTAATGATTTAGGTGAGCGTCTTAATAATATTAATTTGGTTGATAAAAGTAATGCGTTTAACACTGCGCGCATTGAAGCGCTAGAAGTACAAAATCTATTTGAAGTTGCTCAAGCAACGGCAATTGCCGCGGAAGCGAGAACGGAATCACGAGGCGCGCATGCTCGTGATGACTTTCAAGACCGCGACGATGAAAACTGGCTGTGCCATTCCATGTATTTCCCCGAGGAAAAACGAGTGGGTAAGCGAGCTGTGAATTTTGCGCCTAAAACAATGGATAAATTTGAACCAAAAATCCGAACCTATTAATCCGTCTTTGATGCGCGGCTAAGTGCTGTGCAATAGTATTGGTGCCGTCAAAAGTGTCACCGAGAGATTTTGTGCAAGGTAAAAACATGTTAAAAGTTGAAGTCTATCGTTACAACCCAGATACAGATAGCGAACCTTATATGGAGAGCTATGAGCTCGACACGCAAGGTAAGGATCTTATGGTACTTGACGTGTTGGAAATGCTAAAAGAGCAAGATCCTTCTTTATCATTCCGACGCTCCTGCCGCGAAGGTGTTTGCGGCTCAGATGGGATGAATATCTCCGGGAAAAACGGCTTGGCATGCGTCAAACCGATATCTGAATGTGTTAAAAACAACAAGTTGATCCTAAGGCCTCTGCCGGGATTACCTGTTATTCGTGATTTAGTTGTCGATATGGCGCAATTTTATGCGCAATATCACAAGATTGAGCCGTTTCTGCAAAATGATACGCCGGCGCCTGCGATCGAGCGTTTACAGTCTCAGGAAGATCGTGCAAAGCTTGATGGTCTTTACGAGTGTATTTTGTGTGCGTGTTGCTCTACTAGCTGCCCTTCTTTTTGGTGGAACCCTGACAAATTTATAGGTCCTGCAGGCTTGTTGCAGGCTTACCGATTTTTGGCTGATAGCCGTGATACGGCTACAGATGAGCGTTTGGAAAAGTTAGATGATCCGTTCAGTGTGTTTCGTTGTCATGGTATTCAAAACTGTGTAGAAGTTTGCCCTAAGGGTTTAAATCCGACAAAAGCCATTGGCCATATTCGCAGCTTACTACTGCAGCGTGGCGTCTAGCCTATAAAGTTTTAAGTAAGTTAACGTGGTTAACTTACGCGCCAGAACAGCGCAAGTATAAAATCTATCTTTTATTCTATCCTTATCGGGAATGGCTTGTATTTATGCAACCTATTTTCGATGATGGTTTGAAAAGATAATTCACAGTTTAAGTTCCAGGGGCACGGGTGTTTAATTGTCAGACTTGAGGTGAGCGTCGATTTAGGCGACATCAGGTTGTGGCAATGTGGCGACATTTGACATGCCCCGCAGTTACGGTGGGTAAAATGCAACAAGGCTTAATGGAATTGTTACGAGGCTCTTCCCATATTTCCGGTGGGAATGCGGCTTATGTTGAGGAAATTTACGAAACTTATCTACAAGATCCCAACGCAGTTTCGGAAGATTGGCGCAACTATTTTGATGGTTTACCGCGTGTTGATGCTGGTGGAGCCAACAAAAATGATGTTCCTCACTCAGAAGTAGTTGAATATTTTGAACAGCTTGGTCGTACTCGTCCAGGCGTTATTGTTAGTGCTTCAACTGAAACGGCGAATCAAATACATGAGAGTAAGCAAATTGAGGTTGTTCAACTTGTTAACGCATATCGTCTAAGCGGCCATCAGAAAGCGGATCTTGATCCTCTGGGTTTGCAAGAAATTCGTGAACCCTTAGATCTTACGCTGAGCTTTCATAATTTGTCGCTGATTGATCTTGATATCACCTTTCAAACTGGTGACTTATCCTTTGGTTACAGAGAAGCGCCACTGCGTAAAATCATCGAAGATCTAGAGCACACGTATTGCGGTACGATCGGTACTGAAGTGATGCATATCACTAACTATGATGAACGTCGGTGGTTAATTAATCGTTTAGAAAGTTCACGTGCGCGGCCAAACTTTGAAGATGATACCAAGCTAAGTATTCTCAAGCGATTGATTGCGGCTGAAGGTTTAGAGCGTCATCTGGACAGCCGTTTCCCGGGTACGAAACGTTTTGGTTTAGAAGGGGCTGAAAGCTTTATTCCTTTACTTGATGTGATTATCAAAAAAGCCGGTGAATTCGGTGCCAAAGAAATGGTGCTCGGTATGGCGCACCGCGGGCGTTTAAATACGCTGGTAAATATTTTTGGTAAAAACCCTACGGCTTTGTTTGATGAGTTTGAAGGTAAAAAATTAGTTGATACCTCTGGAGATGTTAAATACCACCAGGGGTTTTCTTCCAATGTGATGACACCGGGTGGAGAGATTCATTTGGCAATGTCTTTTAATCCATCGCACTTGGAAATCGTATCACCTGTAGTCGAGGGTTCTGTGCGAGCACGTCAAGATCGCCGAAAAGATCCTGAAGGTAATTCTGTTGTACCTGTCGTTGTTCATGGTGACGCCGCTTTTGCAGGTCAGGGCGTTGTGATGGAAACCTTCCAGATGTCCCAGACGCGAGCCTACAAAACTGGCGGTACGGTTCACTTAGTCATTAACAATCAGGTCGGTTTTACGACCAATATAAAAGAAGATTTACGGTCGACAGATTACGCTACTGATGTTGCCAAAATGATTGAGGCACCGATCTTCCATGTTAATGCGGATGACCCACTAGCGGTTGCTTACATCGGTCAGCTAGCCGTTGAATATCGAAAAGAGTTCAAAAAAGACGTTGTTATTGACTTGGTGTGTTATCGCCGTCGCGGTCATAACGAGACCGATGAGCCATCCTCAACTCAGCCGATGATGTACAAAGCGATTCGCTCGCATAAAACAACGCGAACGCTTTACGCAGAGAAAATGGTCGCCGAAGGGCTCGTTACCCAAGAAGAGTCAGAGACCTTAATTACCGATTATCGTGCAATGCTTGATCGCGGTGAATATGTGGCTCCTGGTTTGGTTAGTGAGCCCGATGCGTCACTCTTTGTTAATTGGAGCCCATATATTGGCCACGATTGGCAAGTGCCTTCAGATACGCGCTACGATTTACAAGAGTTGCAGTCGTTAGCGGAGCAAATATCCACTATCCCAGACGGTATTCAAGTGCAGCGCCAAGTCGCTAAAATTTACGACGATCGCCGTAAAATGGCCGGCGGGGGATTGCAAATTAACTGGGGAATGGCGGAAACGCTCGCTTATGCCTCACTGATTAAACAAGGTTATGCTCTGCGTATCACCGGACAGGACGTTGGTCGAGGTACTTTCTCTCATCGTCACGCGGTTATTCACAACCAAAAAAATGGCGAAGCGTATGTACCGCTTCAAAATTTAGGTGAAGGATTACCTAGCTTTGAAATTTATGATTCATACCTATCTGAAGAGGCCGTTTTGGCCTTTGAATATGGGTATGCGACAACCTCGCCAGGCGGTTTGGTTATTTGGGAAGCGCAGTTCGGTGATTTTGCTAACGGTGCGCAGGTCGTTATCGATCAGTTTATTGCCAGTGGTGAGCATAAATGGCAGCGCTTATGTGGTTTAACTTTATTGTTGCCGCATGGTTACGAAGGGCAGGGGCCGGAACACTCTTCAGCTCGTCTTGAACGCTTCATGCAGTTATGTGCCGAGCACAATATCCAGGTTTGTATCCCAACGACTCCAGCCCAGGTCTATCACATGATTCGTCGCCAGGCGATTCGCCCTATGCGACGACCGCTAGTGGTCATGAGTCCGAAATGGATCTTGCGTCATAAATTAGCGACTTCATCTTTGGAAGAGTTAGCCGAGGGTAAATTTGCGACTGTTCTTGGCGACGATGGCGTGAAACCTGAAGCTGTAAAACGCATCGTTTTGTGTTCTGGTAAAGTTTATTATCATTTACTTGAAGCTCGCGAAGCGAATAAACAGGAAGATGTCACGTTAATTCGTATTGAGCAGCTCTACCCCTTCCCAGAAGAGGCGTTACTTGCAATGTTACGTCCTTACGAAGGTGTGTCTGATGCTGTTTGGTGTCAGGAAGAACCGATGAACCAAGGTGCTTGGTATTCCAGCCAACACCGTATTCGTCGCGTACTTGCACGCCTGAATGATGATCTTTATCTACGTTATACGGGTAGACCTGCTTCCTCGGCACCAGCCGCAGGTTATATGTCTACTCATATTGAAGAGCAGCATAAATTCGTGAATGCAGCATTGGATACCAGTGTATAGACTTCAAGCCATAAGCATTTGTAATAAATTAATCAAGCCCAATTAGATGAGCCTTAAGTAAAGGACAAAATAGGAAATGAGCACAGAGATAAAAGCACCTACCTTCCCTGAATCCGTTCAGGATGGCAGTATTGCCACATGGCATAAACAGCCTGGCGAAGCCGTAGCACGTGATGAACTGATTGTTGATATTGAAACCGATAAAGTGGTGTTGGAAGTTGTCGCACCCGCTAACGGCTCAATTGCAAAAATCATTAAAGGCGAAGGCGACACAGTTTTAAGTAACGAAGTGATTGCAATTTTTGTAGCGGGTGACGCAGCTAGCTCAAGCGCTAGCGAGTCAATATCGGAAGCGCCTGTTGCTGCCGATACTGATGGCGGCAGTGAAACAATCGCTGCGCCTGCTGCGAGAAAGTTGGCGAGCGAAAAAGACATCGATCTTGCGCAAGTGACTGGTACCGGCAAAGACGGTCGTATTACGAAGCAAGATGTTGCAAGTTATACGCCTAAAAACGAAGCGCCCGTCGCGGCACCTGCACCAAGCGCACCAACAGCAAAACCTTCCGTTGCGGCGGTAGTTCAGACTACAGGTGATCGCGTTGAAAAGCGTGTACCCATGACTCGTATGCGTAAGCGTATTGCTGAGCGTTTACTTGAGGTAACTCACACGACGGCCATGTTAACCACCTTTAATGAGGTGAATATGGGGCCGGTGATGGAGTTGCGTAAGAAGTACAAAGCTCAGTTTGAAAAAAGTCATAACGGTACGCGTTTAGGCTTTATGGGCTTCTTCGTTAAAACTGCCGTTGAAGCTTTACGTCGTTTTCCAGCCGTTAATGCTTCTATTGATGACAATGATATTGTTTATCATGGTTTTCAAGATGTTGGTGTTGCTGTGTCGACTGAGAAAGGCTTGGTTGTACCGGTATTGCGTAATGCTGAAACTATGAGCTTGGCTCAGATCGAAGGCACTATCCGCGATTTTGGTATGCGGGCTCGTGATGGCAAGCTTGGCATTGATGAAATGACTGGCGGTACGTTTACTATCACCAATGGTGGCGTGTTTGGTTCTTTGATGTCTACGCCGATCTTGAATCCGCCTCAGGCTGCGATACTTGGAATGCACAAGATTCAAGACCGACCTATGGCTGTTGATGGCGAGGTAAAAATTCTGCCGATGATGTATTTAGCGCTGTCATATGACCACCGTGTTATCGATGGTAAAGAGGCTGTGCAATTCTTAGTAGCCATCAAAGATATGCTAGAAGATCCAGCTCGCATTCTGTTAGAGCTTTGATTCTGTCAATCACAAAATCAGCGTAGTTATGGGGGCATTGTAATAAATCATTGTAATGGTTTATTACAATGATTTATTACGCATAGCATAAGCAATTCCATTACTAGCAAAGTAATGAGTTACAAGATTTTATAACATTCTGGGGATAGAATATGTCCAATAAATATGACGTAATCGTTATCGGTTCCGGCCCGGCAGGCTACGTAGCTGCCATACGCGCAGCGCAACTAGGTTTAAAGACCGCCTGTATCGAAAAATGGAAAAGCAAAAGTGGCAAAGGCGTCAACGGCGGCACTTGTTTAAACGTTGGCTGTATCCCTTCTAAAGCCCTACTTGATAGCTCGCATAAATACTCTGAAGCCAAAGAAGCATTTGGTGGTGCACATGGCATCGCTACTGGGGAGGTATCAATTGATATTTCATCTATGCTAGCGCGTAAAGACAAAATCGTTAAGCAAATGTCTGGCGGTATTAGCGGCCTGTTCCAAGCGAATAAAGTTACGGCGTTATACGGCTCAGGTAAGTTGCTTGCGGGGCACAAAGTTCAGTTTACTGACAGCGAGGGTAAAGAAGAGATTTTAGAGGCGGACAACGTCATTCTTGCTTCCGGCTCAGTGCCTGTGAACATCCCTGTTGCTCCTATCGACAAAGACGTTATTGTCGATTCGACGGGTGCGTTAGAGTTTCCTGAAGTTCCTAAACGCCTTGGTATTATTGGTGCCGGCGTTATCGGTCTTGAATTAGGGAGTGTTTGGGGGCGCCTTGGTTCTGAAGTTGTCTTGCTAGAGGCAATGGATACATTTCTGTCGATTATGGATCAGCAGATTGCCAAGGAAGCCTTAAAAATATACAAAAAACAAGACTTGGATATTCGCTTAGGCTGTCGCGTGACAGGCTCCGAAGTGATTATCAAAGGTGACGCAAAAGAAGTTGAAGTCACTTATACCGATAAAGACGGCAAAGAAGCGAAGCAAACATTTGATAAGTTGGTTGTTTGCGTTGGCCGTCGCCCATTTACTGACGAGTTATTAGCTGAAGACAGCGGTGTCAAACTTGATGAGCGCGGTTCTATCTACGTAAATGACTTGTGCTCAACCAGTGCTCCTGGTGTTTGGGCGGTCGGAGACGTTGTTCGCGGCCCGATGTTGGCACATAAGGGCTCTGAAGAGGGGGTGATGGTAGCCGAGAGGATTGCTGGTGAAAAAACCGTCATGAATTACGATATTGTGCCTAATGTGATCTACACTCACCCTGAGATCGCAGCGGTTGGCCGTACCGAAGAGCAGATAAAAGCGGATGGCGAGCCCTACAAAGTAGGCGTATTTCCGTTCCTAGCGATTGGTCGTGCCGTTGCAGCCGATGAAACTGATGGTATGGTAAAAATCATTGCTCATGCCGAAACTGACCGTGTGCTTGGTTGCCATATCGTCGGTCCAAGCGCACCAGATTTGGTCCAGCAAATTGCTATCGCGATGGAGTTTGGCGCGAGTGCGGAAGATATAGGCATGACTGTTTTTGGTCACCCAACGTATTCTGAGGCGGTTAAAGAAGCTGCTTTGGCTGTGGGCGGACACGCTATCCACATGCCAAACAAGAAAAAACGCAAGTAGTACATCAAGTAGTAAATGTACTTGTATGAGGCCGAACGGTATGAGTCTTAGGTGATCGAGCAGTGTTTTGGTGCCAGAGAGGAAACCGTTTGGTTAATGGGCAGGTAGTGAAGTGATGTGCGTTAGGCACGGATCAGCTACCGAAAACAAAATTTCACCTGAATGGGAAATATAAATGAATCTACACGAATATCAAGGTAAGCAATTATTTCGTGAATACGGCTTACCCGTCTCTTCGGGTGTCGCTGCAGAAACCCCCTCGGAAGCTGTTGGGGCTGCAGATATTATTGGCGGTGATAAGTGGGTTGTTAAGGCTCAGGTACATGCGGGCGGTCGTGGTAAGGCTGGCGGCGTTAAACTTGTATCCTCCAAAAGTGAAATTGAAGCATTTGCTAAGAAATGGCTAGGGCAACAATTGGTCACTTACCAAACGGATGAGCACGGCCAGCCGGTGAGTCGTATTTTGGTTGAAACCTGCTCGGATATCGCACAAGAACTTTACCTTGGTGCAGTTGTTGATCGCTCCACGCGACGTATCATTTTCATGGCATCTACTGAAGGTGGCGTTGAAATTGAGAAAGTTGCGGAAGCTACGCCTGAGAAAATTCTCAAGGCCGAAATCGACCCCTTGACTGGTGCCCAGCCATACCAGGCTCGTGAACTAGCGTTTAAACTCGGCTTGGATAGCAAGCAAGTTAAACAGTTCACCAAGATATTCCTAAGTCTAGCTAAGATGTTCCAAGAGAAAGACTTGGCTTTGCTAGAGATTAACCCATTGGTGATCACTGCTGAAGGTGATTTACATTGCCTAGACGCTAAAATCACTATTGATAGCAATGCATTATATCGTCAGCCTGAGCTTAAAGAGATGCATGATCCTAGCCAGGAAGATGAGCGCGAAGCGCATGCCGCTAAGTGGGAACTCAACTACGTTGCACTCGATGGTAATATCGGTTGCATGGTTAACGGCGCCGGTTTGGCTATGGGAACCATGGACATCGTAAAATTACACGGTGGCAAGCCTGCTAACTTTTTGGACGTTGGTGGCGGCGCAACAAAAGAGCGCGTTATTGAAGCGTTCAAAATTATTTTATCGGATGACAATGTATCTGCCGTACTGATCAATATTTTTGGTGGAATCGTGCGTTGTGATTTGATTGCTGAGGGTGTTATTGGCGCGGTTGAAGAAGTTGGCGTGACCATCCCTGTCGTTGTTCGTTTAGAAGGTAATAATGCTGAGCTTGGCGCAAAAGTTTTGGCTGATAGTGGCCTGAATATTATTGCTGCAACTAGCTTAACCGATGCAGCGCAACAAGTTGTTAAAGCTGCCGGGGGTGAGTCATGAGTGTATTGATTAACAAAGATACAAAAGTTCTTTGTCAGGGATTTACTGGCTCTCAAGGTACATTCCACTCTGAGCAAGCGATCGCTTATGGCACCAAAATGGTTGGTGGCGTAACTCCAGGTAAGGGTGGCCAAACTCATTTGGATCTGCCGGTATTTAATACCATGGTAGAAGCTGTTGCTGAGACTGAAGCTGATGCATCGGTCATTTATGTGCCAGCGCCTTTCTGTAAAGACTCTATTCTTGAGGCTGCGCATAGCGGCGTCAAACTAATTGTTTGCATTACAGAAGGCATTCCAACATTGGACATGCTTGAAGCCAAAGTTAAATGTGATGATTTAGGTGTACGTCTCATCGGCCCTAACTGTCCTGGTGTAATTACTCCAGGGGAATGTAAAATCGGGATTATGCCTGGTCACATTCACTTGCCTGGTAAAGTGGGCATCGTTTCACGTTCAGGTACTTTGACATACGAAGCTGTGAAACAAACAACTGATTACGGTTTCGGTCAGTCTAGTTGTGTTGGAATCGGTGGTGATCCTATTCCGGGGTCAAACTTCATCGACATCTTGAAACTGTTCCAAGATGATGATCAAACTGAAGCGATTGTTATGATCGGTGAAATCGGTGGTACGGCTGAAGAAGAAGCCGCAGCGTACATTAAAACTGAAATAACTAAACCGGTTGTATCATATATTGCTGGTGTTACTGCACCTGCTGGGAAGCGTATGGGGCATGCTGGTGCAATTATCTCTGGCGGTAAAGGTACCGCTGATGAGAAGTTTGCGGCACTTGAAGATGCGGGCGTTAAAACCGTTCGTAGCTTGGCTCAAATTGGCGACGGTATTAAAGAAATTACCGGCTGGTAGGCTAATCTAATCGTTCGGGTACAAATATACATACACCACGACGAGGCCTAGTTTATTGGGGTTTCTTTGTGGTGTTTTTGTATCTGCTATTCCTCTTCGCTAGTGTTATTTATAAACTCGACTAGGTTGTTTTTCTCTTCGCCATTAAATTTCATAAACGTTACCCCAACAATAGCACCTCGATTTTCTGAAAGGATCGTATTGAATGTTACCCGCGTTTTTGCACGGACACGATCCGCTTGATTTATACGTTGATGTGGAATGAAAAATTCAATGCTAATTAAGGTGCCTGCCGCGATAGCATTACTGTAATGTACGCCGAGGCCGCCGAGAGATACATTCACAATGGTGATATTGTGAATACTGTGATTCGGAAGGATTATTCGTCCTTTCCAATGCACGTTGATTCGTTGAGATTCTCGTCGATCCTGTTCGGACATAGTTTTGGTTTGGAAGTAATGAGTCGTGAGCGTATAGTTAAAGTCTAGCTCTTAATGCGTTATGGGGCGATGTTTCATTAAGTTTATCTGCGGTGCTGCAGTTGTCCATTACGTGTTTTGTTACGTGTCGTATAATCGCACGCTATTTCAGCGTTCTTTAGGAGCTAAAATGTACTTTTTTAAACAACATTTACGCTGGATTTTGGCGGGCTGGATCGCTTTTGTTTTTGTTCAGTCATTATTTTTTAAATTCACCAACTCACTTGAAACACAGCATATTTTTGGTGTTTTAGGGGAGTGGTCCGGCCTTGTTTGGTTTGGTGAATATGGCGGATATATAGTTGGTGGGGTCGAGCTCATCGCCGCGGGGATATTATTTACGCGTTTTTGGGCTTGGGGAGCTTTCGTGGCTTTTGAGGTGATGTCTGGCGCGATTATTTTTCATCTCTTTACTCCCTTAGGCATCGTTATGCCTAAATTCGATGATATGGGGAATCTAGCGGGTAACGATTCGGGTGCGTTGTTTGTTATGGCCTGCCTCACCTTGTTGAGTGCGGGAGCCTTGGTAATCAAAGACTGGACTTCTGAGCAGAGTCAAATTCGCTCAGTACTTCCTATAAATAAAGCGTAAACAACGTAAATTCTCCGATATCTAAGGTTCGTATGTGCACGATTAGTTGGTTTGTTAGTAGCAACGGTTACGATGTTTTTTTTAATCGTGACGAACAAAAGTCTCGCGTAAGGGCTGATGTGCCGTCAGAAATGTCGATTGATGGTGTGAAAGTGTTAATGCCGATAGATCCGCAGGGCGGGGGGACGTGGTTTGCTGCTAATGAGCGTGGCTTGTCTGTAGCGCTGCTCAATTATTACCAAGGCCGCTTACCGAAAGGACCGCTTATCAGCAGAGGGGAAATCGTAAAGCATTGTGCAACTTTGTCAGTGTTGAATGATATCGAAGGGTATGTCGACTCTTTGAGTTTAACCAGATACGCACCATTTTCATTGCTTGTCTTCGATGCTTTAGTCGTGGAGAACTGCGCCGATGGAGCGGTTACAATGTTACGTTGGACCGGTCGGGAGTTGCAGCGCCTATCACAGGCGAGCCCGTTGATTTCATCAGCAGCGATGTTTGAGAAAGTAAACGAACTTCGTAAAGAAAATTACCATACAGCTTTTGATGACAGCTGTGCAGAGTCGCTATCCTATGACTCGCGGGTGAAATTGCATAGTGATTACCATAGCGGGCACCAACCATCAGCATCTGCTTTTTCAGTATGTATGCACAGAGAAGATGCCCACACGGTGAGCTTTTCACATTTGGCGGTTAGCCTTGAGAACGTTTCAATGCGTTATGCCGATGGCGCCCCGTGCCAAACGGCCGAGGTGCATGAATTACACATGTTGCGATGTTGATAGAGATAAATCGGTTGGGGCAGGGTGTTAAGCTCTTTGACGTCTTAAATTTTAGCTACGGCACCTTTGCCAATGCCTTCGTATGCTTTGACTTTAAAATGATCGTTTGGATGCTCTAACTTAAGCTGTTGTGCGATATGTTGTGCGAGAAATTCGACCGTGCTGTCGGTGTCGATGAGTGCGCACTTTCCCTTGGGTATGGACAGGTAAAACTCGCCTTGGGAGCTACGGTAAGCGAAGGTATAGTTTGCGCCGCTAGCCTGTTCTTTAGTTAAATCCTCTTTTGATCCAATGTAAATATCTTGCCAGCGTTCTGCCCATGCAGCTATTAACCCTGTATCAAGCACATCATTTTTCCAAATTTCAATTTTAGAGCGGTGTCCATGTGCAATACGTTGACAATTACCCGAGTGTTTCTTTAATCCGTGACTGTAATGGTAAAAAGGGTCGACGATTTGCTCTGGGGTAAATCGTAGGTTTAGGTTCCCGATATCACTAGGGAGCTTGTCTTTAAGGCGCTGTTTGCACCAAGCGCTCAAAGATCGAGCGTCAGTACTCTCGGCATCTAGGCTCACAATGGCTGATTGAGGGGAATTGCACAGGTAGCTTTCACCGCTTTTTGTTTGCCAGTGGATCTCGACAATGTCTTGAGATGTCGCTACTTTTTTTGCGCAAGTGGATTGCGTGGCGACGAGTAATCGATGATCAACTTCTTCGTCCAGCCATTGGCGTACGACTTGTTTTACAATACCGAAATCGCAAATCATTCCTTGTTCGTTTAGCTCCCCCTCAAGCTCGATGGAGGCAAGCCACGTCTCCCCAACAAGCCCGCGGGTGGGGTGGAAATAGCTAAAATCAATATTGCAGAGGTTGTCGATGAAAAGCAGCATAAAATAACCCGTAAAGGAGGCAGTCAAAAGTTCGGCATTGTAATCGAACTTTGTCTTCATTGTAATTAAATGTAGCGCTTGCAGCTCACTATGAGTAGGTAAAATATGAACAAGCTTGTATTTTTTGTACCGCCAAGTTATCTAGAGCAAGTCAAAAATGCTCTTTTTGACGCGGGGGCTGGGCGCTATTCAAATTATGATCGTTGTTGCTGGCAGGTGCTTGGTCAAGGGCAGTTTCGGCCAAGTAATCAAGCGAGGCCTTATTTTGGTGTTTCGGGTGCACTAGAGTCGCTCGCTGAATATCGCGTTGAGATGTTATGTGATGAAGCCAGCTTAGAGCGGGCTTTAGATGCTTTGAAGCGGGCTCATCCTTATGAAGAGCCTGCTTACGAGGTGTACGATTTGAGTCACTGGCAGGTATGATCGATAGGTTTTTTAAGCCAATGCAGGTGTCTTAAATGGCAATATCTTTGGTCGCGCCTCTTGTGGCCGGTTGGCAGCAGCTAGTGGTTTATTGTTTAGTGTGGCATTTAGCTTTAATAGTGATTCATGCATCATTTCTGAAATGGCGATACAAGATGCCATTGAGTTTTTTTGTAGTCGTCGTCGGCAGTCCACTTGAAATTGTAAGCCCTTAAGGCGGTGCTGCATTTCTTTGGGGGTGCCAGCAATAATTCTATCGACTTCTTTGAGTCTAAAGGCTTCGAGCTTCTCGGGGGCGCTGCGGGCAAGCTTTAATAGTTCATCGAAATTGAGCCATTCATTGTGCATTTTTTACTCCTAATACTCCTGTTACTGCTTCCTATGGAACTTAATTCATTAGAACGCATAAACATAAAAATTATCTTTGTCTACTTAAGCGATATACCGACCTGGTGGTTTAGCTTTTAGTTGTTTAAAAAAAATACTAACAGATATTTAATAGATATGTGTAGTGCCTCCATTATACTGTTTAGCTATAAGCTGTTAAAGTGCGCCTTTGCGAGTGGAATTATGGAATGTGTGGTCTAGCGGTTTGGGAAGTTGCATCTTATGGGTGCGCTTGTCATCATGCTGTTGGCGATATGACTGTAAAGTGTTCGTATGTTGGGTGAAAAGCATAGTAATGGTGGATAAACGTGGTAAACAGGCTAATCCGAGAGGTTTAGATCGAAAGGCGGCTGTTTTAATTGTTGAGGCTGGCGTTGCGCCGAATCAGCGGGTGTTGTTGACTCAGCGTTCCGAGCACTTATCTAGCCATAGCGGCGAAGTGGCCTTCCCTGGTGGTATGTGGGATCCCGAAGATGGGGAGCTTGCTATTACAGCTTTAAGGGAGAGCCACGAAGAGGTTGGCCTGGCACCTGATCGTGTCTCATTGTTGGGTAGTCTTGAGCCCTCAACGACGCGAATGGGGGTGGAAGTGACGCCGTTTGTTGGTCGTGTTGATAACTTTGATGGTCTAGTGGCAAGCCCAGATGAATTGCAGTCTATCTTCTCCGTGCCGTTGAGTTATTTACTGGAAGATCCGCGTGAGCGCACAGATCTGTTTTTGCTGGCAGGTGGAGACTTAATTTGGTCTCCTGTCTATATGTACGAAGGGTATGAGATTTGGGGGTTTACGGCTCGGACATTAATTGAATACTTAAATCAATTTCATGGAGCGGGTATTTTTCGTGAGCACTCAGCACAAGAGTTGCTGTTTAAGTCTTCCTAGGGGGTGAAGCTGAGTGTCTTGAATATGCCGTTTTGTCGCTAATCTGTAGGGATTCGCATGACAAGTGCTTTGTCGATTCGGTTTTCACCGATTTCTTTTATTTCAAAAGTATAGTTATCTAAGCGAAAGCTTACTGTTGCGTCAGGGATTCTTTCAAGAAATTCGACGATGATACCGTTGAGCGTTTTGGGGCCGTCAGTGGGGAGTTCCCAGCCAAGGTTTCGGTTGATGTCTCGAACGGACACTGAGGCGTCGATTATGTAGCAATTCTCTTTGTAGGCAACAATATCCTGCGCTTGTTGCTCGCTAGTGTCGTTAACGAAATCACCAACAATTTCTTCTAGTAAGTCTACGAGTGTCGCTAAGCCTTGAATATCGCCGTATTCATCCACAACGACTGCAGTGCGTTGCTTTTCTTGTTGAAAATTAATTAATTGCGTCGGCAGCGGGGTGGATTCAGGGATGAAATATGGGTCTGAGAGCTGGGCTCGAATCGCGTCGTGGGTAATGTCTGATTTGTTGCCGCAAGCAAATTTTGCGACGCTACGTAAATGCAGTATCCCAACAATCTTATTAAGGTCGCCTTCGTAGACGGGCAGTCGTGTATATTTCGCTGCGCTGATATTGCTCATGATTGTGTCGATATTGTCTTCTAGGTCGATACCTTCAACTTCGTTCCTTGGAACCAAAATATCCTCTACCGTAGCTTTTTCCAGGTCTAAGACATTAAGTAGTATGCCTTGGCGGTGCTTGGGTATGGAGTCGCAGGCTTCGTCAACAACGGTTCTAAGTTCTTCTGGGCGCAGGTTGTCAGTCAGCTTGCTGTTGACAATATCTAGCCCAAAAACCTTTGCTAGAGAATTGGAAAGAAAGTTTACCAACCAAACAACGGGGTAGAACGTCAAAAGTAAGGGGCGGAGTATAAACGAGGCGGGAAATGCTATCTTTTCAGGGAATACTGCTGCCACAGATTTTGGTGTGACTTCAGCGAAGATAAGCATGACAAACGTGAGAGCCATCGGCATTAGGACTACCGTCGCCCACTCGCCAAAAAGTCGTGTTGTGATGATGGTTGTATTAATCGCTGTTTTGCTACTTGTAGAGGCTTTCTGAAAGGATTATATTGTCATCCTATTGAATGCTCCTGCTCTCAGAAG
>NVXL01000215.1 GCA_002746115.1 Alteromonadaceae bacterium | reverse complement strand
GCTTTCTGCGTAGCATTAGCTTTGCGTCTTAAAATTGTCGATGGTGAAGCTCAACCGCTCTCAATCTACTTACGCCTCCCTTTGTATTGGCTGTGGTTAGTGCGAGAAATTGTCACCTCAAACATCACCGTAGTAAAGCACATCTGGCTCTCGCCTAAGGCGATTTCTCCGGTAGTAGCAACCTTACCCCTTTGTCAGCGCTCCGACTTGGCGCGGGTGATTTACGCCAACTCTATTACCATTACGCCTGGAACCGTCACCTTAGATGTAGACAAAGACACCATCACTGTTCATGCATTAACACGTGCGGGCCTCGAATCCCTCCAAACGGGTGAAATGAGTCAACGCGTATCGGCTTTGGAGAAATAATGTTTGTTGCGGCAGTTGTAGGGTTATTGGTAGCCATGTTGTTTGCCTTAGTGCGCGCTTTTCGTGGGCCGACTATTTACGATACGATTTTATCGGTTAACGTTTTTGGCACCAAAACGGTTTTGCTAATTGCGGTATTTGGCTTTCTAATGGGGCGCCCAGACTTTTTAGACATCGCCTTGGTCTACGCGCTAATTAATTTTGTTGGTGTTGTTGCGGTGTTACGTTTTTTTGAATATACCCACGGGGATCGATCGGACGATAACCTAAGTACAGAGAGCGCTAAATGTTCTGCTACCGAAGCGACTGCTAACAATGATGCAGTCGAGGGCTGTACACCCTTGGATAATAACGGTAGTGCGCCAAACGATACGCAGGTGTCACCATGATGATAGTTGTTGATGTTGTGAGCTGGGTATTTATTGTGCTTGGTACGTTTTTGTGTTTTTCCGGAAGCGTGGGCTTGTTTCGCTTCCCAGACTTCTTTACCAGGTTACATGCGGCCAGCGTTACAGATACTCTGGGCAGTGGCTTGATTCTTGTTGCACTTGTATTGCAAGCGGGAAGCGAGTGGTTGGTGACTATGAAGTTGTTATTCATTTTAGCCTTTATATTTCTTACTAGCCCAACTTCGGGTCATGCCTTGGCAAAAGCGGCGATTCATGCCGGCCAAAAGCCCAAAACGAGTGATGCTAACGAGGCGTCGTAAGTTCTGTGCGCTGACTGCTTGTTAGGTGTGGGTTGTGTTTAATCATTTTGTTTGATTTTTAAATTGTGCTTAATGTTGGTAGTCATTGTGCAATTGGGGGGCTTAACATCGACTTTTTAATTAATATTGTATTGCTGGGTTTTTTGGTCTGTACCGCACTTGCGATAGTTTTCACTAAAAACTTGCTCGCGTCGGCAATGTTGACCGGTATTTACAGCTTGCTAACAGCGGGTTTTTTTGTGGTAATGGATGCCGTCGATGTGGCTTTTACAGAAGCCTCCGTTGGCGCAGGTATTGCCACTATCTTAATGTTGTCGACTTTAAAGCTCACAGGTTTCGATGAAGACCCGGCAAGGCACAACGTAAAAGCAGGCTTGTTGGCCGTTTGTGGTGTGGGCGTTTTACTGCTATATGGCATTGTTGATATGCCCGTGTTTGGCAGCCCGACCGCTCCCGTTCATATGCATGTTGCGCCTCATTATATTTATCAGTCCATGGCTGAAATTGGCATGCCCAATATCGTCACTTCAGTACTGGCTAGTTATCGTGGTTATGATACCTTTGGCGAGACAGTGGTGGTTTTTACGGCGGGTATTGGCGTATTGGCCCTTCTGGGCGCGTCTAACCATGTACCGCAAAGCCGGGTTGCGCCAATGTCTCAACACATCATTTTGCGTGTAGTGTCTAAAGTTTTGATTCCCCCGATTTTCTTATTCGCGCTCTATGTGCAGTTCCATGGCGACTATGGCCCGGGTGGTGGTTTTCAGGCTGGGGTAATTTTTGCAGCGGCGATCATTTTGTATTCGATGATTTTTGGCCTTGATACTGCGCGCTCAGTTATTAGCCAGCCTTTGATACGCTTGTTGTCGGCTTTTGGGGTGATGCTTTATGGTTGTGTGGGTATCGTGTCCTTATTAAATGGTCATAATTTTCTCGATTACAGCGCTTTGGCGCATGACCCACTTCATGGGCAGCATTACGGTATCTTGTTAGTGGAATTAGGGGTGGGAATTACCGTCGCGAGTGTCATGATCCTGATTTTCTTTAATTTTGCTAGCCGTGTTGACATGGTGCAGGAGGAGCAGTAATGGCATATCTTGCGCAATACAACTACTGGGTAGTTGTGGTGTTAATGATGATTGGTCTCTACGTGGTTGTATCACACGGTAACTTAGTGAAAAAACTGATGGGCTTGAGTATTTTCCAGACCTCGGTATTTATTCTCTATATCAGTATGGGCAAGGTTGATGGCGGGACTGCGCCTATTCTGGAAGAGGGCATTAGTGTTTATTCTAACCCTTTGCCGCACGTACTAATCCTAACGGCCATTGTGGTCGGGGTCGCGACGATGGCCCTAGGCTTGGCTTTAGTGGTGCGTATCAAAGAGGCTTACGGATCGATTGAAGAGGGCGATATACAGGAGAAGGATAAACAATCGTGTTAAACCACCTTCCTATTTTACAAGTAATTTTACCCCTACTCGCAGCACCGACTTGTTTGTTGCTAAAAGAGGCGCGTCTGGCCTGGGCTTTTACCACCGCATGCTGTATGGCAACACTGGCGATTAGCGTCATGTTGTTACTACAGGTGATCGATAGCGGAGTGATCGTCTATTCGCTTGGTGGTTGGCAAGCGCCTATTGGCATTGAATATCGTATCGATAGCTTAAACGCTTTTGTTATGGTGCTAGTCTCCGGTTTAAGTAGCGCCGTGATTTTGGCTGCTCGGGAGAGCGTAGCAAAGGAGGTCGGAGCGGATAAACAAGTTCTATTTTATATTGCTTATCTATTATGTTTCGCCGGACTCCTAGGTATTTGCGCCACTGGCGATGCGTTTAACGTATTTGTTTTTCTTGAAATATCCTCACTTTCTGCTTACACCTTGATTGCCTTAGGCTCTGATCGTCGTGCACTTTGGGCCGCTTATCAATACTTAATCATGGGCACCATCGGGGCGACTTTTATTTTGATTGGTATCGGCATGATTTATATGATGACCGGTACGCTCAATATGCATGATTTGGCCGAGCGCTTACCCGAAGCTGCGCACACCAAAACGGTATTCACGGCGTTTACTTTTATTATCATTGGCACGTGTTTAAAGCTTGCTTTGTTTCCGCTGCATTTATGGCTGCCAAATGCCTACGCGTATTCACCGTCTATCGTCTCCGCGTTTATGGCGGCTACCGCGACCAAAGTTGCGGTGTATGTGTTAATACGGTTTGTTTTTAGTGTTTTTGGCGTGGACTTCTCTATAGACCATATGCCCTTGCAGCAAATACTGCTGGTATTAAGTTTGATTGGGATTGTTTGGGTATCCATTGTTGCCATTTATCAGACGAATTTGAAAAAGCTTTTGGCCTACTCAAGCGTTGCGCAAATTGGTTATATTATTTTGGGCTTTAGTGTGGGGACTGTTTTAGGTTTGCAGGCCTCGTTAATTCATTTGTTTAATCACGCCCTAATGAAAGGTGCTTTGTTTTTAGCCATCGCTGGCGTGGTTTATCGCATCGGTGGTTGTGAGTTTTCACAGTTATCAGGCATAGGCAAAAAAATGCCCTGGACCATGGCTGCCGTTGTTGTCGGAGGTTTGAGTTTAATCGGCGTGCCGTTAACCACCGGATTTGTGAGTAAGTGGTATTTGGTGAGCGCATTGATTGAGGCCGGTTGGTGGCCTGCGGTTGCTGTCGTTATGCTCGGTTCATTGTTGGCGGTTATTTACGTGTGGAAGGTGGTCGAAGTGGCTTACTTCGGAAGCCCAGAAGATGGCTATGAAGGCGCTTATGAAGTGAAGGAGGCACCGCTGTCCATTTTAATCCCTACATGGATGCTGGCGGCATCGAATATATACTTTGGTATTGATACGCGCTTTACCTCCACTATTGGACATTTAGCATCGCAAACCTTGTTTGGAGCTGGCTCATGAGTTTGCCCATCATCATTGCGCCGTCGCTAGCCTTGCAGGCGGCATTAATACTTCCGCTGTTGGCATGCATCGGTATTTGGCTCACGCGTGCGAATACGAATCTGCGCGAAGGTGTGACACTTGCTTCTAGTGGCGTTCTGTTTTTATTCATCCTGCAAATTTATGCTGCTTTTACGAGTGGTATGCCCGTTGAGGTGGTTTGGGGAGAAATTTTACCGGGCTTGAAAATCGCCTTTAAACTCGAAGCTTTGGGGATGATTTTTGCGCTTGTGGCGAGCATGTTGTGGATTGTTACCAGTATCTACAGTATTGGCTATATGCGTGGGAATAATGAAAAAAACCAAACGCGTTTTTTCATGTTGTTTCCCCTCGCGATAAGTGCGGCGCTTGGCATTGCCTTCTCGGCTAACTTGTTAACCTTGTTTGTGTTTTATGAAATAATGACCTTGTCGACTTTCCCCTTGGTGACGCATAAAGGCAACAAGAAGGCCATGCATTCAGGGCGTATTTATTTAGGCGTATTAATCGGAAGCTCTGTTGGTCTGCTGTTACCCGCGATAATTTGGACTTGGTCAATTACCGGTACTACTGACTTTGTTGCGGGGGGTATTTTACGGGGTCATATTTCCGGTCCGGCTTTAACCGTTTTAGCACTGATGTTTATCTTGGGGATTGGTAAAGCCGCGACCATGCCTATGCACCGCTGGTTGCCTGCTGCCATGGTTGCGCCCACTCCGGTAAGTGCTTTATTGCATGCGGTGGCAGTCGTAAAAGCGGGCGTTTTTAGCGTGGTAAAAATTGTCGTATATATTTTTGGTATCGACTTTCTTGCTAGTGCGCCTAGCGTCGAATGGCTGATGTACTTGGCCGGATTTACGACGGTGATGGCCTCTCTTGTGGCGCTTCGGCAACAGAATCTAAAAAAACGCTTGGCTTATTCGACGATTAGCCAGCTATCTTACATTGTGCTCGGCACTTTGATTTTGGCGCCCTTATCGATTATCGGTGCAGCACTGCATATCGTCATGCATGCCTTTGGTAAGATTACCTTGTTCTTTGCGGCGGGCTCGATTTATACCGCCTCGAAGAAGACTGAAATTTCGCAACTGGACGGCATCGGTCGCCGTATGCCGTGGACAATGGGGGCTTTTACCATTGGCGCGATTTCAATGATCGGCTTGCCACCTGCGGCAGGGTTTATCTCTAAGTGGTATTTGTTAATGGGCGGGTTTCAGGCCTCGCTCACGTTTCCTATTGTGGTCATTGTGATCTCGACGCTGTTAAACACGGCGTATTTTGTTCCGATTATCTATGCCGCGTTCTTTAAGCCGGAAAACCCCGACGCTCTAATAAAACCACATGGTGAGGCGCCGATAGCGATTGTGATCGCGCTGACGTTTACAGCAGCGATGACGATAGCCTTGTTTCTATTCCCCGGCATTCCCTTTGAACTTGCTTCGCAAATTCAGCTGAAGTGATGCTGAAATGATAAAGGTTGGTCAAGCATGAAAGATGTTGCGCCCGAGTCAAACGGGCAGAGTGAAAAATCTACTAAGTCTTCTCTTGATAAGACTTCTTCCGATAAGACCTCTTCTGATAAGTCTTTGCATTGGCTTTATCGCCCAGAGAATAAACCCAAATTATGGGGCATGTTAGCACTGATTTTGGTGTTAGCTTTAGTGCCTGAATTCTTTATTCATCACCACGCGCATTTTGAGTCGGAAGGCATTCATGTTGATGCAAGCTGGGGGTTTTTCGCCTGGTTCGGATTCCTCGCTTGCGCGGCAATGGTGATAGCGGCAAAACTATTAGGCTTTTTGCTGAAACGAAAGGACAGCTACTACGATGAGTGATTTTGCTTTCCCCCCTGGCTTGCTGTTGATTCTAGGCGCCTTCGTTTTACCTCAGTTACAGGGTAAGGCGCGTGATGTGCTCACACTTGCGCTGCCTTTGGCCGTGTTGGCGATGGTCTGGTCCCTGCCACTTGGCAGCCATGTCACTTTGGATTTTCTCGGCTATCAGCTCGAACCCGCTCAGGTCACCAAAACAGGGCGTTTGTTTGCCACTGTATTCTCCTTGATGGCGTTTATAGGGGCTATATATGCCTATAAACAGGCACGGCTGTTAGAACTGTGTGCGGCTTATGTCTATGCCGGCTCGGCTATTTGTGTGACCTTTGCTGGCGATATTATTTCGTTGTTTGTGTTTTGGGAATTGATGGCCATTGGCTCGACTTTGGTTATTTGGTCCGCAGGAACCGACGCGGCCTATAAGGCCAGCATGCGTTACTTGCAAGTGCATTTGTTAGGCGGTGTGATTTTGTTCGCGGGCGTCGTTGCACGTGTATATGCGACCGGCAGCGTGGAATTTACCGCAATGGCTTTAAGTGCTGACTTTAGTGGGGAGAGTTTAGGCAACGCCCTCATCTTGGTTGGCTTCTTAATTAATGCCGGAGCGCCGCCTTTGTCGGCATGGATTGCGGATGCCTACCCAGAAGCAAGCCCAAGTGGCACGGTGTTTTTGTCGGCCTTCACTACCAAAACAGCAGTTTATACATTGATGGTGGGATTTGCTGGCGAGCAAATCTTAATTTATATCGGCGTTTACATGATCTTCTACGGCATTATTTATGCGCTGTTAGAAAACGATATGCGCCGGATTTTGGCCTACAGCATCGTTAACCAAGTGGGGTTTATGATCACCGCTGTCGGCATCGGCACAGAATTGGCGCTCAACGGTGCTGCCGCCCATGCATTTGCTCACATTATTTATAAAGCCTTATTACTAATGTCGGCCGGGAGCGTGTTGTATCAAACGGGTGTGCGCAAATGCTCGCAGCTTGGCGGCTTGTTTCAAACGATGCCGCAGACGGCAATTACCGGAATGGTTGGCGCTTTGGCGATATCGGCGTTTCCTTTTACTTCGGGTTTTGTCACAAAATCATTGGAGACTTCAGCGGCCGCTTACGAAGGCCATGTGGTCGTATGGTTTTGCATGGTAGCGGCTTCTGCTGGTGTGTTTTTGCACGCCGGTATTAAGTTTCCTTGGTTTGTATTCTTCCAAAAAGATTCAGGTCTACGCCCACCCGAGGCACCGCTGAATATGCGTATCGCCTTGTGGGTCTTTGCGTTTTTGTGTGTCGCGATTGGCATCTATCCGGATCCATTGTACGCAATCTTGCCTTATGAACTTGACTACGAACCCTACACCGCGGATCATTTGATAACGCAGTTTCAACTGTTGCTGTTCGCAGGCTTTGCTTTCTTTGCATTACTGCCCTTGATGAGGCGCACGCTCACGATTAGCCTCGATTTTGATTGGGTTTACCGTAAAGTTTTGTTCGGTTTAGGTCGATGGGGAAGCACGAAATTTTGGCGGATTGATCAGTTATTGCGTGTTTGGATTTTGGCGCGTATTCAGTCTACGATGGTTTTTTTGTCACAATTCGCCCCAGTCGGTATTCTCTCCAGAAGCCACCCATCAAGTAGCATGGTATTGTGGACGGTTGCTGTTTTGGCGATATACTTGGTGTTTAGCTTTATCTAGCGGCTCCAAGTGCTCTACGTGGCTTTATATAGCCGTATTCTAGCCGTGTTAGCATCTAGAGTTTCACTTAACTGTCGGGCATAACTCTAAGAAAAGTAAAGGTTTTTTGCCATCTTGTATTATACTTGTTTCAAGTTTAAAATTATGCTTATCAAAATTGTGCAAATGCCTCTCGGCGATCATCGCCGTGCAGGCGAAACATACGGTGCTTACTCCTATGGAAGCTGTCAATTTTCAATCGCTCAACATGGTGCGGGACGAATTAGTCGCCACTATTGAGCAAGCCGCTCAAAACCTAGAAAAATTCGTTATTTTGCAAGACGATAGCCACAGCCTGCAAGCCTGTGTCGAAGGCGTCGCTCAGATTGCCGGTACACTAAGGCTGATACAATTCAGCGGTGCCGAGCAACTCGCGCAAGAAATATTCGCAAACGCTCAAGAGATCTCCCCCGGCAATAGCGGCCGTTTGTTTGAAAAACGTTTAGAGGTCATCAGTAACTCTTTTTTCATTTTGACGCGTTATTTGGAGTACGTGCAGCAATCGGAGAAGCAAGTCCCGGTATTGCTCATTCCGCAGATTAACGAACTACGTAAATTACGTGCTGAGCCCTCTTTTCCGGAGTCACATTTTTTTAGTGTCGACTTAACAGCAAAGCTCGTTCCACCTGTTGTTGAGCCTATAGCTTACGAGAAAGAAACTTTCAGTAAGCTTGTACGCCGCACCCGTCACATGTACCAAATTGGCCTCTTAGGTTTGGTTAGGAATAAGCAGTTTAAAAACTCTATTGCGATGATGCGTCGGGCACTTTCCCGCCTTCAAAGGTTATGCGTGGAGGGGCAATCCTTGTCTAGCCTTTGGTGGCTAGCAAATGCTACCTTAGGAATGATCGATAGTCAGCAGATGCAAATGCAGATGATCGAGACGCGTAAGCTTTTGTTCAGTCGACTCGATCGGGTGATAGCGCAAATCGAACGCAGTGGCGTCGCCGCCATTCAAGCGAACGCGCCGCGAGGCTTGTTAAAAGAACTTGTCTATTTGATGGCCTTAGCCGACACCGAAAGCGAAGCGGTTAAACTGGTACGCGATACTTTTCGTCTAGATCGCTTTCCCTACAGTGAAGCCGAGTTACTCTCGGAGCGCGAAGGCTTGCATGGCCCAAGTGCTCATACGGTATCGTCATTGGCGCAGGTGCTGCAAGACGAGTTATCGAATACCAAAAAAATCCTCGAAAGCGCTTCTCAAAGCAGCGTGCAGATGATTGATGACATGGATGGCTTTATCGCTACTTTGCAGAAAGTGGCCGAAATTCTGAATATTGTGGGTTTGGCCGCTGCGGGTAATACCTTAAAAGATGAAATTCAACGCATTAAAAAATGGCAAAAGCAGGGCGAAAGCATTGAGTTGATTGAGATGCAGGATGTAGCGAATACCTTGCTCTATCTCGAAAGTACCGTGTCTGCGATTGAACACTCCAAGCTCTCGAATGAAAAAATTGATATGGCTAACAAGGTTGCACAACGTGAAGTTGTCGCCTCAGGTCAATTATCGGAAGCCAAGAAAATCGTTGTCCTAGAGTCCCAATCAGGGCTAGCGCTGACCAAACGCGCACTCAGCGCCTTTGCTGAATCGGACTTTGATACAGGTCACATTAAAAACATCTCCAAGACGCTTAACTCGGTTCGCGGTGGGATGCTGTTACTGAAAAACTATCGAGCGGCTGCGGTGCTCGTGAGTTGTATCGTCTTTGTCGAGAAGGTATTGCTGGAGGAGACCGCCCCACCGGCTTTACACGAAATGCTTGAGACCTATGCCGATGCCATTATTTCACTTGAGTACTACCTCAATTCTGCATCAGCGACAATGATAATGGATGAGTCGGTGTTGCCCGTTGCTGAAGAGAGTCTTGAAGCTTTAGGTTACCCCGTGAGTACGCTGCACGATGGTCTTTGAAATCACTGACATATGCCACGTTCGAAATGACGCGACTGATACCTATGTCGTTATTCAGGGTGGCAAGTTGCTATGTTTGTCCCCGGCTGATTGGGAGCCCTTTGCCTATCGCGATGTTGCCGATTTGGCTGAGCTTAAAGACGACTACTTCCAGCACTTAGGTCAGCTGGGTGAAGTGCATTGTTATTCGCTTTCTTTACCCGCGGAGCTTGAAGTTAAGCTGCCCGAAGGTGGCGTTTGGTTGGGGCTACGTGACTTGCTTGGTTGTGTTAGTGAGGTGTGTTTTCAATTGCTGGGCCGAGCGCTGCAAGTGGATAACTGGTGGCGTACGCATCAGTTTTGTGGCACTTGTGGGGCTAAGACTGAAGCCCTAAAGGAAGAACGCGCGAGGTATTGTAATGCTTGTGATCTTTTCTATTATCCGCGAATTTCTCCCTGTGTGATTGGCTTGATTCGTCGCGGCTCACAATGCTTGTTGGCGCGTGGTAGCAGTTTACCTGAAGGCATGTTTAGTACTTTGGCAGGATTTGTTGAAGCTGGTGAGATGCTTGAACAAGCTTTATGTCGCGAAGTCAAAGAAGAAGTAAGTATTGAGATAACTAATTTACGCTATGTAGGCTCTCAACCTTGGCCTTTCCCCGGACAGTTGATGCTGGGCTTTATCGCCGATTATGCCGGCGGTGAAATTTGTGTTGATGGCGAAGAGATTATCGAAGCCGCTTGGTTTGATGTAGACAATTTACCGAATATTCCGCCCGCAAGCACGATTGCAGGGCGCTTAATTCAGCGACATATCGATGATATCGCCGCTGAATTAGAAACTTAATTTTTTATTTTGAAATTTGATCGATTTTAAAATGGAGGTACGTGATGTTCTTTGGCGCCTTTGCAGTCGTTTACGGTCTGTTTACCTTTCTGTTTTTGTTTCTCGGTGCGCGTTTACTCGGTAAATTTAACTGGGTATTACACTGGCTGCGAGGCACTGTTGGTTTAGTTTTTTTCGCCATTGGCGGATTCATTGTATTCATCGCATTGGATTTGTGGAGTTATAAACAGCTACTGATTGAAAAGCCAATCGTCATGCTCAGTTTTGAAAAATTGGCTGATAAGGAATACCACGTAGAGTTAAATTTTGTGGACGAGGGTATAACTCAGAGCTACATCGTGAGCGGTGACCAGTGGCAGCTCGATGCGCGAATCATCCGTTGGAAGGGCTTTTTTAGGAGCCTTGGAGCGCGACCCGGTTATCGCCTTGATCGCCTCAGTGGCCGCTACTTCTCTTTAGAGGATGAGCGTCGAGGAAAACGTACCATTCATCAGTTAAGGGTTAGTGAATACGGCATAGATGCTTGGGATTGGGTTAACAGCATGGATGGCTTGTTCCCTTGGATTGAATCGGGTTACGGCAGCGCGACCTACTTGCCCATGGCGGATGGTGCAATATATCAAGTCTCTCTCGCAATGGACGGTTTAACCGCAAAAGCGCTTAACGACAATGCTGAAAGCGCAATAAAGCGTTGGCGGTAGCAGTCGTAGCCAGTCGAGCTCTGAAAGGTTAAACTGCTTAGCTGTTACAACTATTTAACTTTTAGAGTTATTTAACTTTTAGAATGACGAAATACTTAATGATCTTAGGCGGTACTGCCTAGGTCGTGATTTTAAACTTAGGAGTGTCACTTGGAATTTTTGTTGGAATATGGCATGTTTTTTGCCAAAACCCTCACATTTGTAGTCGCTATTGCAGTAATCGTTACACTTGTTTTATCTGCCGGAATGAAGCAACCAGGTCAAGAGCTTGGTCAGATCGAAATTATCAAAATCAATGACAAGTACGACGAGGTTTCAGATATAGTTCGTGATGCCGTGCTTGATGAGGACGCGTTGAAGCTTGAAGAGAAGCACGAAAAACAGCGTTTTAAAGAGGAGAAGAAGCAGCGTAAAGCCAACTTAAAGAAGCAGAAAGCTGCCGACAAAAAACTCAAGAAAGAAGCTAAAAATGCTGTAGCTAAAGATACCGCTGTTAAAAGTGACGCAAGTAAAGATGGCGCGAGCGAAGAGACTACTGGGGATAAGAGCGACGAGAAAAAACGCGTTTACGTACTCGACTTTGACGGCGACATTAAAGCTTCCGAGACCGATTTGCTGCGAGAAACCATCACCGCCGTGCTAACGCATGCGCGACCTACGGATGAAGTCGTACTGCGCCTAGAAAGCCAAGGCGGTATGGTACACGCTTATGGCCTAGCTGCAAGCCAGCTTACCCGCCTTACCAAGGCCAAGATTCCTCTCACAATCTGTGTCGATAAAGTCGCCGCGAGTGGCGGTTACATGATGGCTTGTGTTGCCCAGAAAATTATCGCTGCACCCTTTGCTGTTATTGGTTCCATTGGCGTGGTCGCACAGCTGCCTAATTTCCACCGAGTATTGAAAAAATACGACGTTGATTACGAAACTTTTACCGCTGGTGAATATAAGCGCACCGTAACTATGTTTGGTGAAAACACGGAAAAAGGTAAGCAGAAATTCAGCGAAGAGCTTGAAGATACCCACGTATTATTCAAAGGTTTTATCGCTGAGAATCGCCCTCAAGTCGATATTGCAAGTGTGGCTACGGGTGAAGTTTGGTACGGCTTACGAGCCGTTGATAACAAATTGATCGATGAAGTTGCCACCTCAGATGACTATATTTTCGGCTTGCGTGAAGAGGCCGATTTATTCGAAGTATCCTATACCCACAAACGCACCTTAGCGGAAAAGTTCGGTATCAATATGGAAGCCGCCATTGAGCGCTCTATAACTAAGGGCATAGATAAGCTGTTTAATAATAAGCTGTTTAATTAGTTTTTTCTGACGGTGCTTACGGAGTCTGCACGCCTTTGTTATGGGCTTGCAGTAGTCGCTAGGCGCCAGTCATGGATTTGAGTTTTTAAAACGCTCCGATATTTCTATCACTAAAGTTGATTGGCTGTTTCTTATATCCGTGTTGTAGTTTTTACTATTTATCGCAAGGAATGTATTCGTGCTATTGGCTCTCGAACATTATTCCCTTGCGACGGTATTGTTTCCATTCTCAGTTAGCAGTGCGTGCGTATTTTTGCTTGTGATGGTGAGTTGTCGACGTAAAGTCGTAGATGGTTAACATGGGGGTATCCAGCGAGTGTGATGCCACAGGGTCTGAAACATACCTCAATCGCGGCGTAACTTATCACTCACCGCGATAGGGTTGGGAAAGTTAAAGGTGACAATGTAACTTGACGCTATAAAGCTGATAATCGCAGCGGTTTGGATAAGCAAAGTTGCGGTATCGCCAATAACATTACGAGAACTTGCAACAAAGGCAATCAGCAAGGAGAACTCACTGATTTGTCCCAATCGAAACCCAATATCCCACGCCAAGTCTTTACGCTCACTTTGCTGTCTCAGCAGGAAGAAAAACGTCACAGGTTTTGCACCAA
This sequence comes from Alteromonadaceae bacterium, assembly GCA_002746115.1. GTDB lineage: Bacteria > Pseudomonadota > Gammaproteobacteria > Pseudomonadales > Cellvibrionaceae. Next base: position 21,942 of record NVXL01000215.1, on the reverse strand, counting down.
GCATGACTGCCGCATAAACAATTGCCGCTATGATAACCTCAGGCAATAAATCTATGTTGAGCTGGGCGCCTAGGGAAAAGAAGAACAGCACTAAAAAGAAATCCCGCAGGGGCTTGAGATTTAATGCGATAAACTGCGAAATTGGACTGGTCGCGAGGGATACGCCCGCAATGAAAGCGCCAATCTCCGCGGATAAGTGCATCTCCTCCGACAGCATCGCCAAACCCAGACACCAGCCGATGGCAATTAGAAAAATGTATTCGTGAAAATGATCGAACTTTGCAATCAATTTGAGAAGTACATACTTCACCACAATAAAAGCTAAGCCCACCACCACCGGAAGAGACACTGCTGCAATTAACAGCATCCTGCCGTCGAACTCGCCCTCGCTACCGCTCATAAGTATCAACAGGCAAAAAATCGCAATAAAATCTTGTAACAGCAGTAGGCCGACCATCATTTCGCCAGTGTGCTTATGATGCAGTACTGTAGTCGGGAGTAACTTAATGCCGATGATCGTACTGGAGAACATGGATACCATGCCGATCACAGCGGATTCTATTAGGCTAAACCCAAAAGCTAAGCCAACGCACAGACCTAAAATGGCAAAGATCGCGCAGCTCAGTAGAGCAATGCTGGTGGCCTTTTTCAATACCGCGAGCAGAGCCTTTGGCTGCATATCCAAGCCGATGAGAAATAGCAAAAAGATAATCCCGATGTGGGACATCTCAGAAAGCAGCTCAATTTCGGTAATGACCTCAAGGCCAAAGGGGCCGAGCAATACGCCGACGGCAATATAAGCGACGAGCAGGGGTTGGCGGGTATACAGTGCCAGAGTCGCGACTGCAGCAGCACCGCAAAAGATAAGGAAAAAGGAATCGAAGATGATGCTGGTCATAAACTACCTTGGGCACTTACGTTTACATGACTTCGTAGAATGTTGCGCTCGGGTCGTAATCTTTGCTTTAGATAGTGTACTGATGTCTATCTATAATAGACCTTCTGCTGGCATTGCGCCGAGTGACAGAAGGTCTGGCAAGAGCGATTTGAGGTAGACGGCTAAGTTCTAGCTAAAAAACGGCCCACCTAAAGGTATGACGTAAACTATAGTGTTTAAACTCTGCGCCTAAATAGCGGCTGAGGCTCATCACATGCCGCTTGATAGCTATCTGAAAAATCGGACAGGCTCTCGATCATCGATTCGCTATTGGCGTCATCTTCAATCAAAAAAGCATTCACACCTGAGCGAGCTAGGTAGAACATCTGATCTTGATAAAAGTCGCCATTTACGCGAATCTCACCACCAAAATCGAGTTGTTCACGAATGATGCGAGCTTGTGAAAAACTACGACCATCGGCAAACTTCTCAAAGTTTAGCCCTACGATGTTTAAGTCTTTTAGGTGGGGCGCGAGGTCTTGAACGTTGTCGGCACTGGCTAGCCAAACGCCAAGGTTTTTTGCGTTACCAAGGCCTTCAGACTTAAGTGTTAGATATACGCTAAAAGGTACGATCCACTTGCCTGTTTCCAGTGCTTCTGCCGAAGGTGCTGCTTCGTCGGTGACAAGCCACTGCCATTCGTTCTGAGTGAGGATTCCGTCTTTAATTAGCTTTGGCATAAACACGCTCCTTAAATGGGGTGATACCGACTCGGTGGTAGGTTTCAACAAAGGCTTCGCCTTCTACTCGGCTTTCAACATAAACATCAAGCAGTTTGCGTATCACGTTAGGGACGGACTCCCGTGAAAACGATGGACCGAGTACCTTGCCAATATTGGCGTTGTTGCCTTGAGCGCCGCCAAGTTGTATTTGGTAGAACTCTTCACCGCGCTTATCAACACCTAAAATACCGATGTGACCGATGTGGTGGTGTCCGCAGGCGTTCATGCAGCCTGAAATGTTAAGTTCAATTTCACCAAGGTCATAAATGTAGTCGAGATCGTCAAACTCATTTTGAATGGCTTCTGCGACTGGGATAGATTTGGCGTTAGCCAGCGAGCAGTAATCGCCACCTGGGCAGCAAATCATGTCGGTCAATGTACCAATATTGGCGGTGGCAAAGCCGAGCTTGGTAAGGGCGCGCCACAACCTGCGAAGGTGTGCTGTTTGCACATCAGCAAAGACGAGGTTTTGCTCGTGTGTGCTACGTACTTCGCCAAAGCTATACTCTTCGGCAAGGTCTGCAATGGCTTCAAGTTGGCTGTCGGTAATATCCCCAGGCGCAATACCGTTGGGTTTTAATGACAGCGTCACCGTGCGATAACCCGCTACGCGGTGTTTGCCGACGTTATGTGCCAGCCAATTGCTGAAGTCTTTATCTTTTTGTGCGCGCTCGTTAAGTGTGTCGGCGCAGCTTTTCTCATCGAAAGATTCATAATCGGGCTCGGTGAAAAAGCTCTTGGTGCGATTAATTTCTTTGTCGGTGAGCAGGGCTTGGCTGTCGTGGATTTTGTCCCACTCTTGCTCAATAGCTGCCGCGTAGGCTTCTACGCCCATGGCACGAACAAGTATTTTGATGCGAGCCTTGTATTTGTTGTCACGCCGGCCATTTAGGTTGTAATGACGAACGATGGCTTCAAGATAAGTCAGTAGGTCTTGTTCCGGCAGGAATTCACGAACGACTTGACCTATTACAGGAGTGCGGCCTAGACCGCCGCCAACAAGGACTTTAAATCCGATGGCGCCGCTGTCGTTTTTGACTATCTGTAAGCCTATGTCGTGGAAGCGAATCGCAGCGCGGTCTTCTTCACTACCAGAGACGGCAATTTTAAATTTGCGAGGCAAGAACGCGAATTCCGGATGTAGGGTTGACCACTGGCGGATGATCTCGCAGTAAGGGCGAGGATCGATTATTTCGTCAGTTGCAACGCCTGCAAATTGATCCGAGGTGACGTTACGAATACAGTTGCCGGAGGTTTGAATGGCGTGCATTTCAACTTCGGCAAGCTCTGCGAGGATATCCGGCACATCTTCCAAATTTGGCCAGTTGAGCTGGATATTTTGGCGCGTGGTGATGTGGCAGTAGCCTTTGTCGTAATGACGGGTGATGTGAGCCAGTTTGCGCAATTGAGCGACGTTGAGCATGCCGTAGGGCACTGCAATTCGTAGCATGGGTGCAAGTCGTTGCACGTAAAGGCCGTTTTGTAGCCTTAGTGGGAGATACACCTCTTCTTTGAGCTGGCCAGCCAAGAAACGCTCTGTTTGACGGCGAAACTGGTTAACGCGTTCTGAAATGATTTGGCGATCATGTTCGTCATAAACGTACATCCTGGACGATTACCTCAACAATATTAGACGTTGGAATTAATGGCGGCGATACTAGTATACGGCGCTTAGGGGCCAGGCTGTAGTCTATTGTTGGACTGTCATCGCTTGGCTTTAGCGTGTGAACCACCGCTGCATAAAAGACCCAGCATTGTACCGGAAAAGTTTGTTCACGGCGAGAATCTTAGTTATGCTTTCCTATATTTCGTGGGGAGATTGTACACATATGATCCAGGCTAGGACAATTTGCACCATCAAATGCACATTAAAGGCACATAGTTCTTGCGAAAAAGTGTCAACTGCGTTTCAATTATTGCCAAGCGCTGGGTTATACCGTATTGGCATATCTCGGCATTCGAAAAATCGCTCTAATTCTGCATAACTATTAGCCAAAAGACGGGAGTCCAATATGGATGAAGAAATTCAAGTAGCCGAAAGTGGTGACAGCGTTGCCGACGCAGTAGCTGCAGTGGCGTTAGTACTTATTTTTGTTGTAACTTGTATATTCTGGATTAGCGGTCAGTAATACGCTAAAACTGAAAGCAAGACGACACACAAAAAAGCACACTATTTAGTGTGCTTTTTTGTGTGTCTGATCGATGTACATCTGTTTTTTGGGGCGGGTCAGGCTAATCGCTCACGGCGATTTTGGCGATTACAATGATGGTGCCCATGAAGACTGCGGTAAATAATATGCCAGCGACGATGAAGGGTATTGGGCTGCTGTTACTAAAGTCTTTTTCTAAGGCTTTTTTGTTTTGCACCCCGACGGCCGCCGCAAGGGTGCTTAAAAGTATGGAGCCAAAGCCGATTTTTTGGGGCGTGGACGTATCTTTTGCGGGTTCGGATTCTGTTTGGTCTTTGGCACTTGAATCGTCTGTTGTCATATTTATTTAACCTTTTGACTACTGAGTTTACCTGTTTGAGCGCGCCGACGTTTATGGCGTAGGGATATGAGGAGTGGGCTCTTTTCTTGGTTTATTTGAAAACGAAATTCTCTGAGGATATTCATCCCCAATAAACCATCATAGCGCCTGCTGGAGCTCGCTTCCATTACGGTAAACTTCTTTGCATTTATGGTGAGGTCGCTAAGGGTAAACGATTCTGCCCGGTACATGTTGGTTTGTGTTCGGCCATTCGCGGTAATGCGCTTATAGAGATGTTTACGGGCGATGCTGGTTATTTTGAGTTTATACTTTGCCATCAGCTCTGAGCTTAGCCTTGGCTTCTTGTCTGATCTGTTCTGGACTTAGATCCGTAAAACCACTTTGTTCGGATTCCGTTAAAATGGCACGTATTGCTTCCACTCCAGTCTGTTTTTTCGACCTGTGTTTTCAGCCAATAGTCGTTTGGGGAGATGAGGATGATACTTTGTCTGGGCATAACGTGCTCTGCGTTTGGTTCTTGGTGCAACACTGCACCCGATATGCATCAGTGGTTAAGTGGTGAGGTGATGTCCTGAGTCAGAGGCCCGCTATCTCACATCCACCACCCGGCTAGCTACTCTATAACGCACCTTAAGCCCTGGCCATTTGGGCAGCTCCCAGCGTTTGGGATCTGTCTTCCGAGTACCAGCAAGCTTCTCAATAAACACTGTTTTCCGTTTTAATTCGTATGTCACTTTAAGCCGCAAACTGGCTAAGGTGAGTAGGTGGGGGTAGTTGGCGTCTATTTCTTCGCGTTGCCAATCGGGCACGCCGTCAAAGGCTAAGTCACTGTCATCAATAAGGGCTAAATCCTCTTGGGATTCTACGCCTAATTCACGGAGTTTGTCGCTTAGATAGGGGTACGGCTCGGGTACGGGGTCTTGGCGGTTTTCTAAGGTTAAATAAATTTTCCAAGCGTGTAAATCAGCCTCTAATTGTTCGATCACCTTTGGGAATAAGCGCTTTTGTATAATTAACGCGGTAACGGCTTCGGGTAGTTGCGCTTTGTTGGGTGCGCACTCGCTTGTTTCTATTTCGCGGCCTGCGTATACGCGTTGGGTTTGCACTAAAATCGCACGCTTCTTGAGTAGGCTGCGGCCCAAATTCACCTCGCCCAATTGCCAGCGGCACATTTGTTTGAGCCTAACGGGAGACATGCAGGTTGCTAGGGCTAAATTTTGCTTAGTGCCTTTACCTGGCAATAAATATTGATCTAATACAATAGCCGCCTCAGCATCCTCTGCAAAGCGAGTATCGCGACCGACGGTGACTTCGCTATAGCCGTTGCCTAGAAAATCTTGTCGGCGCTTTGATCTTCGGATAAAAATCAGTTCTGGTACGGCTTTTACGATTGCGTCTTGTAAATCACTGAGGCTATAGGCGGGCGATTTTTTAAGTGTGGGCAGAGCCATGGATTTGCGAATTCTATTCGACATGGTGCGCGCTTCGTTTAATTGCGTCGCGTCGTAGTTTAATTCCGCTGGAATAGCGTCGCTGCGCATTAAACTAATTAGTGTGCTTATATCGCAGGCTTGGGCTTGCCATTCTTTTAGGGCTTTATGTGCCGCTTCGGTATCGGGTAATTTAAAAAGTGATTGAGACTGGCTTAAGGCACTGACTGTGTCGACCATCGCGCAGCGTAATACTGGGTTTGGCATGGCGGTGATTAAGTGGGCAAATAAGGTATCTAAGGGGAGGGGGTAAAGGATTTTACCGTGTTCAGTAATATTACCTTCCATGTTAACGGCTTGCATTTTAATAAGCTTGTCATGAGCGCGTTTTAGGGCGTTTTCAGGTAAGGGGTTTGGTAGGGTAAGCTGGGCTAGGGGAGTGCCGCAACAGGCGGCGGCTAGCATTGGCTCGACTAATTCTTCTCGTAAGATCGCTGGTGGCGTGGCGGGCTCTAGTTGTGCAAACTCCCCGTAAAGACGCAAGCATAGACCGGCTTGGGTTCGGCCTGCGCGGCCTTTGCGTTGCTCGGCACTGGCTTTGGATATGGCGTGCAGCCCCAAGACTGTGCGGCCATTGCGTTGGTGGGTGCGGCGTTCTAGGCCGGAATCTATTACCACGGTGACGCCGGGAATTGTTAATGAGGTCTCGGCAATGTTGGTGGCAAGGACGATTTTACGTTGCTTGCTCGGCTGTAAGGCTTGTCGTTGGGTTTGCTTGGACTCTGCGGCGTGCAGGGGGATGATATTTACTTTGTCAGCGCTTTGTTCTGTGCCTTGCTGGGGTTTTAAATGCTGCTGCGGATTTAAATATTGTAAGGCTTGTTGGCATTGTTTAATTTCTTTTCGGCCCGGTAGGAATATTAAAATATCGCCTGAATGGGCTTTTAGGGCTTGTTCGGTAGCGCTGCGTACACGGCTTTCTAGGCTGTCTAGTGTTGGCATTTCTTGTACGTTTTTTGCGAGATGTTCCACGCCTACAGGGAAGCAGCGACCCTCAGAGACGAGTTTTTTACCGCCCAAATATTCGCATAAAAGCTGGCTGTCGAAGGTGGCTGAGGTGAGCACTAAGCGGTGCTTGTCTTTCTTCTTAAGGAGAGCGAGTAGTAAATCAGTGTCCCAACGGCGCTCGTGAAATTCATCAATTATGACGGTATTAAAGTTGTTTAATCCGGATTCGCTTAACCAGCGTAATGCCACGCCGGGCGTGGCGAAGATGACTTGGGTCTCGGTGTTATATTGGGCATCGAAGCGGATGGCGTAGCCTATGTGTTCGCCTAATGGGGTGTTGTCGAGTTGGGCGAGGTATTCAGCTAGGGCGGTGCAGGCGACTCGGCGGGGCTCAACGACTAACACTTTACCGCTTGTGGCGGCCCAGAGGGGTAGACGTGTGGATTTACCGGAGCCGGTCTCGGCTTGTACGACTAGGTGGTGGTCTTTTAGGGCGGCGGTAAATTCGGATTGAATTTTGTCGATGGGTAGTGCTTGCATTGGCTGGCTCCGGAGATTGCGGGGCTAGTTAGCAGATGTGGTCTGGGGGATTTTTTTGGATTGGGTCGGTGGTTGGAGTGATTAAGAAGGGTATGCCGCGAGGTGTCGTGCGACATACCCTTTTTTATTACGTGCTCTTTTTTTGTTGTGCTAGCTTAGTTGTCGTAGCTTAGGTTGGGCTGCAACCAGCGTTCTGTTACTGCAAAGTCTTCGCCTTTTCGGTCAGCGACAGATTGGACTTGGTCCTTGTTGATTTTGCCGACATTAAAGTATTTCGCTTCTGGGTGAGCGAAGTACCAGCCGGAAACTGCGGCTGCGGGTAGCATGGCGTAGTGCTCGGTTAGGGTCATGCCGACGCTTTTCTCGACGTCGAGAAGTTCGAATAAGGCCTTCTTCTCGGTGTGGTCGGGGCAGGCGGGGTAGCCGGGAGCAGGGCGAATTCCCGTGTAGGTTTCTTTGATGAGATCGGCATTGGCGAGTGCTTCGTCACTGGCGTAACCCCAGTACTCTTTGCGTACGCGTTCGTGCAAGTGCTCGGCAAATGCTTCGGCGAGGCGATCGGCTAGGGCTTTGACCATGATTGATGAGTAGTCATCGTTGTTGGCGGCGTATTCGACGGCCAATTCTTCAGCGCCGATACCTGCTGTAACCGCAAAGCCACCCATGTAGTCGGGTTTGTCGCGTTCTTTAGGGCAAATATAATCGGCCAGTGAGCGGAAGTTTTTAACGTTATCCGATTTGGCGACTTGCTGGCGTAGGTGGTGTAGGGTTGCTAGCTTTTCGCCTTTGTCATTGCTGATCTCGACATCGTCGTCATCGATGCTTGCCGCTGGCCAAAAACCAAAGACTGCGCTAGCGCCAAGTTTTTTGTTTTCAACAAGATCTTTCAGCATGGCTTGGGCGTCTTCAAATAGCGTTGTTGCGGCTTCGCCGACGACCTCGTCTGAAAGGATTTTGGGGTACTTCCCGACTAGATCCCAAGAGATAAAAAACGGCGTCCAATCAATGTAGGGGACGAGTTTTTCTAAGGGGTAGTCTTCTAGTACCTTGGTGCCTAAGAAGCTTGGCCGTGTGGCTTCAAAGTTGTCCCAGTCGAGTTTGAGCTTTTGCGCCTTGGCTTGTTGATAAGTAATGGCTTGGCGTCTAGGGTTATGCTTGGCGCGGCGTACACGTACGGTTTCGTATTCTTCTTGAATCGATTGCACGTAGGCATCGCGGCGCTCACTTGAGAGCAGGGTTTGTGCTACGCCAACGGCGCGTGAGGCGTCAGATACGTAGACCGTTTGGTTAAGCGAAAATTGCGGGTCAATTTTGACCGCTGTATGCGCTTTAGAGGTGGTTGCGCCGCCAATCATTAATGGCAGGTTGATTTCCTGGCGCTGCATTTCTTTGGCAACGAAAACCATTTCATCAAGGGATGGGGTGATTAGGCCTGACAAGCCGATGATGTCGACCTTGTGCTCTTTAGCAGCGGCTAGGATTTTATCGCAAGACACCATAACGCCAAGGTCGATAACTTCGTAGTTATTACATTGCAGTACGACGCCCACAATGTTTTTGCCGATATCGTGCACGTCACCTTTGACCGTGGCCATAAGGATGCGGCCATTGGTACGGGTGGCTTCGGTTTTCTCGGCCTCAATAAAAGGCTGTAATATGGCGACGGCTTGCTTCATGACGCGGGCGGATTTAACCACTTGCGGTAGGAACATTTTACCGGCACCAAATAGATCGCCAACAACGTTCATGCCGTCCATCAACGGGCCTTCGATTACATCCAGTGGGCGAGTGGCAGCAAGTCGCGCTTCTTCGGTATCGGCTTCGATAAATACGGTGATGCCTTTAACGAGTGCATGTTCGATGCGTTTTCCAACACTTAGCTCGCGCCATTCGAGATTATCGGCTTTTTCTTTGGCCTTGCCTTTACCTTGGTAATTTTGAGCAATTTCTAGCAGTGCATCGGTCGCGCCGGGGTGTTTGTTGAGGACGACGTCTTCAACTTTTTCTTTGAGGTCGGCAGGTAAATTATCATAAATTGCGAGTTGGCCTGCGTTGACGATGCCCATGTTCATGCCTGCTTGGATGGCATGGTATAAAAATACGGAGTGAATCGCTTCGCGTACTAGATTGTTGCCTCGGAATGAGAAGGATACGTTACTGACGCCGCCTGAAACACCTGCATGTGGGAGGTTTGCACGAATCCAACGGGTGGCTTCAATAAAGTCGACGGCGTAGTTGTTGTGCTCTTCAATACCGGTGGCGATGGCAAAAATGTTGGGATCAAAAATAATGTCTTGCGGGGCGACGCCAGCCTGCTCGGTCAATACGCGATAGGAGCGCTCGCAAATCTCGATTTTGCGCGCTTTGGTGTCTGCTTGACCGTCTTCGTCAAAGGCCATTACCACCATAGCGGCGCCGTATTGTCGGCACAGTTTGGCTTTTTTGATAAACTCTTCTTCGCCTTCTTTTAGGCTGATCGAATTTACAATGGACTTGCCTTGTATACATTTGAGCCCGGCTTCAATGACGCTCCATTTAGAGGAGTCGACCATGATGGGGACGCGGGAAATATCGGGCTCTCCAGCGATGAGCTTACAAAAGCGGGTCATTGCCGCTTCTGAATCGAGCATGCCTTCGTCCATGTTAATGTCGATAATTTGGGCGCCGCCTTCGACTTGTTTGAGAGCGACTTCTAAGGCAGTGGTGTAATCGTCTTCTAATATCAAGCGTTTAAAGCGTGCGGAGCCTGTGATGTTACAGCGCTCACCAACGTTAACAAAAAGCGAATCTTTAGTAATATTGAAAGGTTCTAAGCCTGAAAGCCGACATACTGGCTCACTGTCGGGAATTGTGCGAGGATTAAAGCTTGCGACGGCATTTGCGATGGCTTCGATGTGCAGTGGCGTAGTACCACAACAGCCGCCAATGATGTTGATGTAACCGCTCTTAGCGAACTGGGTGATGATCGCAGCCATTTCTTCTGGGCTTTGATCATACTCTCCGAACTCGTTTGGCAGGCCTGCGTTAGGGTGAGCCGAGACTAAGCAGCTGGCAGAACGCGATAGGTCGCTTACGTGAGGTGTAAGCTCTTCGGCGCCAAGGGCACAGTTTAAACCGATGGACAATGGCTTTGATGGGGCGAGGGAATTATAAAATGCTTCCGCTGTTTGACCTGAAAGAGTGCGACCGGAGGCATCGGTAATAGTGCCGGAGATCATTATCGGCAGCTCGAAGCCTTGGGCTTGGAAGACTTGCTCAAGAGCAAATAATGCGGCTTTAGCGTTTAGCGTATCAAAGATGGTCTCGACCAAGATAATGTCGGCACCGCCTTCGATTAGGCCTCTGGCCGCTTCCATATAATTCTCAACCAAGGTGTCAAAGTCGACATTGCGAGCACCAGGGTCGTTTACGTCTGGCGAGATAGAGGCGGTTCGGCTGGTCGGGCCAATAACACCGGCTACCCAGCGAGGGCGCTCTGGAGTGGATATAGCGTCGGCGGCTTCTCGTGCTACTTGCGCTGAACTAACGTTGATTTGATAAGCAGCACTTTCTAGGTCGTAATCCGATTGTGAAAGCTGAGTGGCATTAAAGGTATTGGTCTCGATAATGTCAGCGCCTGCATTAAGGTACTCGACGTGAATCGCGCGGATTATCTCAGGGCGGGTCATTGACAGTAGGTCGTTATTACCTTTTAAATCGCTTGGGTGGTCAGCGAAATGGTCTCCGCGGTAGTCTGCTTCTTCGAGTTTGTAACCCTGGATCATCGTGCCCATGGCGCCATCAAGCACTAATATACGTTCAGTTAAAGCTTTCTTGAGAGCGGTTAATCGTTGATTGAGTGGGGCTGGCACCGAGTTTGTGGGCATGTTACTACCTTGCGACGAGTTTGTGAGAGACAGAGAGTATTGGAAGCCGTTATTGTGAGATATGCTCATCTAGATAGCGACCTATATCAAAATATATTGATTTAGGTCGCCATCTTAACAGAATCCTTTGGCCTTGTTTATTTATTCGTGGGCCACAATATAGGTTTGCGTTAGGTTTGGAGCACGTTTGGATTAATTTGAAGGTGTTAAAAGCGCCAAATTACTTTAGAATACCCAAGTAAAAGAGTAAGGTATTTATTTATTTATTTATTTATTTAATTAAGATAGGAGCATTATGCTTAAGGTTGATATTACGGAATCCGCGCAAGAGTATTTGAAAGGCTTACTCGATAATCAAGAGGCCGAAGGTATGGGGATCCGTATGTTTGTGTCTAATCCAGGCACAGCACAAGCTGAAACGTGCATTGCCTACCTTAAACCTGGTGAAGGCGAAGACGACGACACGGTATTTGAGTTAAATGGGTTTGATGCGCATTTTGAGGCAAAGAGTGTCCCCTACCTTGAAGATGCTAAAGTGGATTACTCCTCGGATCGTATGGGTGGGCAGTTAACGATACGGGCACCGAATTCAAAAATGCCCAAAATCAACGACGATAGTCCGCTGGAAGATAGGGTTAAGTACATTCTGTTTAACGAAGTAAACCCTGGTTTGGCTGCTCATGGTGGCAATGTTACTTTGGCTGAGATTACCGAAGATAAGTACGCAATATTACAATTTGGCGGCGGCTGTCAGGGCTGTAGTGCGGTTGATATGACGCTTAAGCAGGGCGTAGAGAAAACATTACTCGAAAAACTACCCGAGCTTAAAGGCGTGAAAGACATGACGGATCACACCGATAAATCGCAAGCCTATTACTAAAATAGGGTCAGTGACAGTAGGTAAGAACAATAAAACGGCGTTAAGTGCAAACTTAACGCCGTTTTATTGTTTAAGCATCTGAGAGTTCAAAGCATTCCCGATTAAGCGATGCGAGCGGGGAGGGCTTCTCTTAGTTTTTCTGCGGTGGCGAGCATGACTTTTTCGGTCGTATCCCAATCGATACAAGCATCGGTTACTGATACACCGTAAATCAAATCATCCAAGTTACTGCTTAGATTTTGGTTGCCAGGGCCAATATTACTTTCAATCATTACACCAATAATCGACTTGCTGCCTTCGAGAATTTGGTTTGCCGCGTTATCCAGTACTAAAGGCTGTAACTCGTGATTCTTGTTAGAGTTAGCATGGCTACAATCAATCATGATATTAGTCGTGACTTTATGTTTCTCTAAGGCTTGCTCAGCGAGAGCCACGTTGACTGAATCATAATTTGGCTTGCCGTTACCGCCACGTAAAACAATGTGACCATAGGTATTGCCGCGAGTATGGGTGATGGCAACGCTACCGTGCTTATCGATACCCAAGAAGCGATGTGGGCTGGATACTGACTGCAGTGCGTTAATCGCAACAGTCAGGCCACCATCAGTACCGTTTTTAAAGCCAACCGCTGAAGAAAGGCCGCTGGCCATCTCTCTGTGCGTTTGGGATTCAGTCGTGCGCGCACCAATAGCCGACCAAGAAATAAGGTCGTGTAGATATTGAGGCGAAATGGGATCAAGTGCTTCGGTCGCAGTAGGTAGACCTAGCTCTGAGATGTCGAGGAGCAATTTACGCCCGACGTGCAGGCCTTCTTGGATTTTAAACGAGTCATCCAGCTGAGGGTCATTGATGAGGCCTTTCCAGCCGACAGTGGTACGCGGTTTTTCAAAATACACTCGCATCACGATATATAGCGTGTCTTTAACTTTCTCAGACAGCTCTTTTAAGCGTGCGGCGTAATCCATCGCAGCTTTTGTGTCGTGAATGGAACACGGTCCGATCACCACTAATAAACGTGGGTCTTTACGATCGAGAATGTTGCGTATGGTTTCACGACCAAGCGTGACCGCAGCAGCGGCTTTTTCGCTTAGAGGTAGCTTCTCTTGCAGTTGCTTAGGCGTAATTAGAACTTCTTGCGATACAATATTTAAGTCATCTATTTTCGACATTTCGATACCAACATTTTCACCAATCAAATTTGCGTTGGGCTACTTTGGCAGTAAACGCTTTTTGCAGCAAACACTTTTTATCAAAATGTTCTCATTAAAACCGTAAACTGGTTATAAGCCAAACACACTAGTTAAAAATTATGGTTCAACGATGTGTAAATGTCGAATATAAGGGAAAAAAAGAGCAGTTTTTATACCGATTTTTTTTGTATCAGTTTGATTGTTTACTATTCGGTCTGGCGATAAACGAAAAGCTGAGGCGTATTTGCTCAGTTGATTGCGGTAGCGTTTGCTTTGTTTTTGGGTAAAAGCATCGATGCTTTCACCCTCGCTTGGGGTCGCAGTTTTATAATCAACAATCCAGCGTAGCCCCTGATCAACAAAGGTTCTATCGATAATCATTAAGGTTGGTGAGTCCTCATGTTCGATGAGCACTTCTAGCTCGCAAGCGCTGTCTTGGTGACTGTGGTTAAACAGCCACTGTGATTTTTCGTCCTCTCGAAAAGCGCTAATCACCTCACTGAAACGCTGCAAAATAGCCTCGTGTTTATTTTGACTAACACCGAGCTGTGCCAGCTGTGCGGACCAAAATACATGCATTTGGCTGATTTTCTTATCATTCCAATGCGCTAAGCCCTCTTCGGTAAGTCGTTTTAGTATCCGATGAAAGAGGGTGCCCTCGGCGCGATGCTCCCGTGTCGCAAAACCTTGGTGGGCATCGTTTTGGTCAAACGCAGCGTCAAAGCCGGTAATCGACTGTACGCCAAAATCTTGCACTAGCGGATAATGGTCGTTTGAAGCGCCAAAATCAAACACAGGTGCTTGCCATTTATCTTGTAGGCGATAAATGTTGGTGTCGATAACGTTGGCGCGTGAGCTGACTTCTTGGGTGCTCGTTGTGCTTGGCAGCGGATTGTTAAGGCTTGTTGTAAAGTCTTCATGCAGTATGGACCAAAATTTGCCGAGCATCGTTGTGTCAGCTGGCGCTTTTATTTGGTCGTTTTTATCTTGATTGAGCACGGCACTTAAATAAAGCCGTTTTTTTGCCCGTGTGCAAGCAACGTATAGCAGGCGAGTGCTCTCAAGCTGGGTATGGATTTTTTTCTCGCGGCGAATGATGTTGGCGAGGGGGTCCGGTGTTTGGCTTTTGCTTGACGCGATCGGGCTCATTAACAAATCGGTACTGCCCTGACTGTTAATGCGCTCAAGCCAATAGAGTATGGCTGGGTCGTCGTTGCGTGGGGTGCGTTCTAGTGCGGGGACAAAAACCGTATCAAACTCTAAGCCTTTAGATTTATGCATGGTCATAAGTTGCACGGCATTGGCGCTGCCACTTTGAGTTTGTGCATATAAACGCGTGATTGAGCGTTCGAACTCTTCCCAATTGCCAATCATACCGCCTTGATCGCATTTTTCGAGTTGGCTAAAAAAAGTCGTGACGTTGTCGAGCTCGCGCTCATGTTCTAAACACTGCGGTCCTCCGAGCGCCAGCCAAGCCATCTCAATAACACGGGTTAAGGGTTGGCGCCGGAAGCGCTGCAGGGCTTGCAACATGGTGTTAACAAAGCGCTGTAATGCGGCGCGGTTACTTGCTTGTAGTGGGGGCGTGAGGGGTATTTCTCTCTGCCCAAACAAGTCGGCGGGCGGGGGTTTGTTTTCTGACTCGGGCTTGTCGTCGGTGCGGTTGTTACTGTTGTTGTCAGTGTTAATAGAAGGGTCAAGGGCGATATCTTGGATATTGAGCCATAAATTGCTGGCTCTTTTACCGCCGCTGCTGTCGGTTTTGTGCTGGGCAATGGCGTATAAATCGTGCAGAGGTAAGCCGCACCAAGGGCTGCGTAATAGGGCTAACCAGGCCACTGTATCGCTTGGATCATGTAGGGCTCGGGTTAGTGACAATAAGTCGATAATCTCTTGCTTGCTTCCCAGCGGCGCGAGGTCAATGGCGTCGTAGGGGATATGTTGCTGCTGTAATGCATGCATAATATCGTTTAGGTGGGCGCGGTTTTTAACCAGCACCGCAATTGAATCTTCAGGAAAGTATTGCTGGCAATGCTTAATTTGTTCAGCAATATAATCGGCCTCGTATACTCGCGGGTTAGGCCCGTTTTGAGCATCGCCAGCATTTTTATCGACGTTTTTAGCGACCGTTTTAGCGACAAAGGCTTGGCATTTAATGTAAGACGACTGATCATCGTCGGTACTTTTAAATGCAACGGAAGGGGTGTAACGCACGGCACCACGACCAATATCATCTTGCTTTGGGAAGGCTTCTGCGAAGACCTGATTAACCCAGCTGACGATTTGCTCGCTGGATCTAAAGTTAGTGCATAGATCCAAGGTCTCGGGCACTACAGTCGGTAAACCTTGACGTTTTATCCCGAGAAAGATACCCACGTTTGCGTTGCGAAAACCGTAGCAGGATTGCATGCCATCGCCGACCACAAATAGGGTTTTACCATCGCCTTCGTACCAAGATTCCGTGAGGCGTTCCAATAAACGCAGCTGGGTGGCGGAGGTGTCTTGAAATTCGTCGATTAAAATATGCGTAAGTTGATAATCAAGGCGGGCCGCTAAATCACTTAACTCGTTATCGTGACCTAAGACGTTTAAAGCCGCCAGACTGATCTGAACAAAGTCGGTGCTTTCCATTTGGGCGAAAACCCATTGCAGGTGGGCCGCAACACTTGGGAGTACTTCAAGCAGAGCCGACAATACCTGCCATTGATCGTCGTCGTAGTGTGAGGGGGCTAATTGACGTGCGGCTTGCAAGGCTTCTAGGCAGCCGTCTATTTCGCCAAGTTCGCCAATTACTTGGCTCATGCTCTCTTTGCGTTGTTTTGCGAGGGCTTTGCTTTCTTTATCTATTCCCGCCGGGAAGCCGCAGTTTTTATTCAGCGCTTTGCGAAAGTCGCCGTCTTTTTTCAATAACAGCTCTAACAGCGGCTGCCAGAAATTTGTTAAATCCTGATCTTCGCTCGATGCAAAGTCAGTGACGCCCAAGAGTTGGCAAATCGGGGATTCAGACCCTGCGGCTATTAGTTGCTCGGCAGCGTAGTTTGCGTGCTGGCACAGGTCGCCTTCGTAAAGTTTTAGCGCGCGGACAACTTCGTTAATACTGTCTTGATTCCACCTCGCGGTAGCGGCTTGCAGGGCTTGGCGTTGGTCGTTACGCGCTTGGTATATTAGCGGTAGCCATTGGTCTCGTGAGCCCAGTAGCTGGACCAGCATGGCGACGATACGGTCAATATTGCCATCAAAGTGGGGTAATAAAATGCTGTTGAGTGGGTTGTCGTCGTCTTTGTTTAAGGCGTCTTCTACGTAATAACGAACGGCCTGCTGGTAGGCGGTATCGGCGTCTTCAATAATGGTGCTTGCCAATCCGGCGCCACTGCTGACGGGAGATTGTCTATTGAGCTGACGACAAAAGCTATCAATGGTTTGTACTTTTAAGCGCAGCGGGGATTGTAGTAATTTCCAGCCTTGCTCTTGGTCGTTTTGCATGGCATGCCAGGCAAGCTCTAGGCGCTGTTTGTTGTGCGGGTCTTCTATGGCGTTAAGCGCGTTTTGATCGAGTGTTGCGGCTTCTTCTAGTGACTCTAGCACGCGTTCGCGCATTTCTTGGGCGGCTTTATTAGTGAACGTGACGCATAGAATCTCTTCCGGCTGGGCAACTTTGGCTAATAAGCTCAGTACGCGCAGGGTGAGTAGGCCGGTTTTACCTGAGCCTGCTGGTGCTGTGACGATCCAAGATTGGCTAGTGTCGATGGCTTGCTGGCGTGCATCAGCGTCTTTGGGGCTTGTGCTGCTTGCGTCGTTCGATGTGAGGGAACTCATGGTTTGCGCTCCTCATTCCGTAAAATAGGATTTAAATACTCATAAAAAGTGGCTTGGGTTTTGGCGGAGATGTAATTGCGGCACTCGCCATCGGATATCTCTTGAGCGCTGGTATGCAAGCTTTGCTGCCACCACCGTAAGCACTCCTCCCAAGTGTTGGGTAACAAGTAGCGAGTTAATTTTTGTGGTTCGCATATTTCGGCCCAATTATTGAGCTCGCCAATGCCTTTGTAACTGACTTCCTCGCGATGAATTCGTGCGTAGGCGAGTGCGTCGGCGTGGGGACTTAAGGCTAGGGCATAGCAGGGCAGTTGTGGCTCTAACAGTGGTTGTTGTTGCATTTGAGTCAGTGAGGGTGAGCCGGTTTTATAGTCGATCACAATGACTTTGCCGTCGCTTTGCAAATCCACGCGGTCAAGGCGTAATGCAAAGCGTTGGTGGGCTAACTTGAGTTCGATAGCGAGTTCATTATCTTGCACAAGAAAGTCCGGTCGATCCATATCGTTATCTAAGGCAATAGAGATAAGTTCGATGGCACGCTTGCGCTCGTAGTTTTGAATATTCAGTGCATGATAGCGACAAAAACGCGGCGTCAATTCGTCGAGTGTTTTCTCGATAAGCGCTGGCAAGTCACCTTGTTGGTGATACCGTTTGAGGGTGTCGGAATCTTTTAGCGTCACCCAAAGTTGCGACAAAGCCTCGTGGATAAGAGAGCCTCGGTCTGCGGTATTTAATCCGTAGCCGCCAGTCACTGGCTGACGGGCGTCTAGTCGGTACACCAAAAATGCATAAAACGGGTTAATTGCGTGGAGCTTTAAGTGACCTGTACCACCGGGGACTTTGCTGTTTTTAGGTAGTGGCGGAGCTTTGCCATTAGCGATGCTTAAGCGTTCGGGCGAGTTAATGTTGTCGTGCACATACGCATCGAAGTGGCTTTTTACTTGGTCGTTTATCGGGTAATTTTCTGTCTCGTCCGGGGTGCTATTTGTATGCTCGATTAACGGATTAACTATTTTTAATTGCGTTTTAAATAAATTTTTAAGTAAGGGGCTAAGGGCTAAGTTTTGTGCGCCGTCTTGTGTTGCGTAGCTAAAATGTAGCTCCCCTGCTGCGTGTTGATAATTTTGCAGTAGGCGCGCCATATAGTGGTGTTCGTGTTCGGGGCCGCTGCGTGGAGTGGCGTGTTCACGTTGTAGCCGCACGGGGATAAAAGGATTCGGTTGAGGCTGAGCGGGCAAAGCATCGTTAGTGGCGCCCATCATCCAGCAGTAATCAAATTCTAAACCCGCACCCTCGATTAAGCCCATCACTTGAATGGGGCGCTTGGGGGTTTGCACATTAAACATGGTGTTCTGGCAGAGGTAGCGCAGTTCTACCATATAACGTTGATAGGTGACGGGTTTGTGTGGAGGTAAAGCGTCGTAATCGGCAAGCTCTTGTAACAGTAAATAAAAGCGCTGTGCATTTTGATACTCGCGGCTATCAAGGGATCCGCTTCTTGGCCAGCCAATGTTCTGGAAAGCATGCAGTAGGGCTTGACCCCAATCAGTGTAGCGACGTTTTTTACCAAAGCCGCGTAAGGTCTCCCTAAAAGCAGAGAGCTGTGCGGATACGCTGTTATCTTGCTCTATTGTAGACTCAGTTGTTTGATCTGACGCTTGCTGTGCTTGGCTTGCTTGTTCGAGCTTTTGGTAATGCCTGTGAAACGCTGACACACTGACTTTGAATAGCGTTTGCGATTTTACCCATGCGATCATTGCCGTGCGCAAAGTGTTGTTTACGCCTTGCCCCCAAAACGCCGACATACACAGGGCAATTAAGTCCTGCTTGGGCAGGTGCTTTTCTTTTAAGGTCAGCAGCTGTAAAGCGTCGTGTACCATTGGTGTGTGCGCTAATGGCGTGCCGACGGATAAATCAAAAGGCAAACCGCTGTGGTTATCTTGTGCAAGGCAAAGTTGCTGAGGGGCAAAGGTTTTAGTGAAGATGGTATCAACTTGCGCTTTAAGGTTACTTAATTTAGGAACGATAACGCCGATGCGGGCTTTAGGTGCGGCTTCTAAGGTTTGCTTGGCCCAATGAGCGGCTTGTTGAATCTCAGACACAACTGAGCTTTCTTTATGTAAGTAAATGGCTGCGCTTGGAATTGAAATCTCATCTTGAGTAAAGCCCTCAGAAACCAGACCCTCAGAAGTGGGATCGGCTTGGGGGGCGTTATCCGTATGCTGCCAAAATAGCTCAATGCACTGATCCGATGCCGCGCTAAAAACATCGTCCATTAATGGGCTAAGATCGTTAAACCCGTAAAGTGAAATCGTTTGGCAGGGTTCGAGTTGCTGCTCTTGAAAAGCCTGCGCAATAAGCCGGAGGCTCTCGGCACGGCTGATACTCCCACGTTGCTGGACTTGATGCTCGAAGCGTTTAGCGTGATCAAGGTAAAAGCGGCATTCTTCGCTATCGACATCGCGAAGTTGCTTGTCAGCAATCTGGTAGTGCTTACAAATCTCATAGGCCTCGTGCAAGCTTTTAGCCAGAGGGGCGGGGTTTAATAGTGCACCGCTTTGCCCTTGCTCTAATAGTGTTCGCCACAGGTGTAACTGAGCATTGTTGCTTAGCATTGCCTTGTCACTACCGGGCGTGCCTGAATCTTGCAGCTCCCACCATTGAATATCTAACCATTGCTCTAAAGTTTGAATATTGGAGGGGTGGATAACTTTTGTTATCGCATCTGAGGAGACCTCGCTTTCCTCATTTATATGCTTGGCTGTAAACAACTGTTCCAACAGGAAGCGTTTCAGCCGTTGGTTGGCCGTTAAAATGATTGAAGACTGATCGCTAAGTCGACGCAGTAGACTGTTTTTATTGATAATTTTCTTTGAGTATTGATACATATTAAACTTGACAAAGAGTTAATTTCGGCGACAAACACTCGCGTGAAATATAAAGTTTTTCACTTGATTTTTCTTTAAAACGAATCAAAAGGGCTTTCCAAGTTAGCTAACACTAACTATTTATGCACATCCAAAATTTCATTTGAATTACAAGTTCTATTTTTATTGATTCACACTTGAAAAGCTTGGTAGAGCTGTAAAATATAGCTAAGCTGTTGAAATATAAAGAAAAATCAAATAGGTCATTTTGTGTTCAGTTTGTGAGTGGGCTAGTGATCATGGGCGCTAGAGCCAGTTACTAATAATCTATCCACTAAGTTATCCACAGTTACTGTGGAAAAAAGTTAAGATTGTATAAATATAAACGTTTGTAAGCTTGTTCCTTCGTTTACATTCTATAAAATGATTTTTTGTAAAGAATTATTTTGTCAAAACCGAGCCTAATCTGCTCAAATGTAAGCTCAAAAATTGTGCTAACAGGATCGTCATGACTCCGAACGTTTTCAGTGTATAACTCAAGTATTAAATAAGCGTCAGCCTGACTTAGCGGTTTTACGTTGTTGTGACGCTGTGGGGGTTGATCAGATCCACAGCATAAGACCCGTTGAGGGTTATCGTACTTATTCCGGTATAGCTGCTGGCACCAACAAGCGGGTCGAAGCTGCGCATTATAGCGAGATTGGCGAGCCAATGGCACTGTTGAAGCAGCGTGGTTTTACGCTTATTGCTGCAGGCCTCAGTGCGACCGCCGTTGATTATCGCGAATTGGATTATACGCAAGCGATCGCCTTAGTGCTTGGCGCCGAGCGGGAGGGGGTAAGTGAGCAGGCGCAGAAGGCTTGCGACATCAAAGTGACACTGCCGATGCATGGCATGGTTGAATCTTATAATGTATCTGTAGTCTGTCGCTAATTCTTGCCGAGGCGATGCGTCAGCGTGAGCAGGCGGGCATGTATGACGTTCGGCGTTTAGATGATGCTCTTTATCATTCGCGTTTTTTAAGCTGGGCGCACCCGGCTAAAGCGCTACGGGTGGATAAACCGATTAATAAGGAATAAAGCAAAAAACACAACAGTGTTAAATAATATAAAGCCCGACTGTGATTCAATAGTTGTGAGCCGACATACTCTGAGATAAAAAGTTCTGATGTGAAGTGTCCAGACAAAAAAATGCCCGACGTTTCTGGGGGAGACCGTCGGGCAAGGACCATTAGGAGTGAAACATTAAGGATAAAATCCTCAACAAGCTACAAGAGCTCTACCGTCAACATAAACATTGGGGGGTGAATGTTGCCGGTAATTTAAGTATCGTATAAATCTGGGAAATAGCCAGCCGATCCTTAACATTTTTAGCATTAATTGCATCTATTTGAAAATCGTACTATGTGTTCAAGAATGAACCCGCCGCACAGCTACCGCTACTTTTAATTGTGCTTTCTTATGCTTTCTTGTGCTTTCTTATATATTAGGCGGTGCCTTCGGGATTCTACGGATCAAACCCTCTTGTGTCGTCGTCGCGATCAAGCGTTTATCTAAGCTGTAAATGCTGCCAACAGTAAAACCGCGTGCGGAGCCCGCCCAGGGGCTGTAGGTATAGCACAGCATCCACTCATCAGCACGAAAGGCACTATTATGAAACCACATGGCGTGGTCGATACTGGCTGCCATCAATTGTCGGTCGTAAATCGTAGTCTCGTGTGGGAGCAGGCTGGTGGAGAGTAAGCCGAAATCTGAAGCAAATGTTAGTGCACATAAGTGGCTAGTAGGTGAATCCGATAGCGTCTCTGTGGCTTTCATCCAGTAGTAGCCGTGAGGCTCTTCTTTTTCCGAGGAGGTAAATAGGGTTTGTTTTCCGGGTAGCAATATAAAGGGCGTTTCTTCGCCGCTATTGCTAAATTGAATTTTGAGATACTCGGGTTGTATCGTCTTGAGTAATTCTTCAGGGCTTGCGATATTTTCTGGGAAGGGCGCTTGGTGCTCATAGCCCTCTTCTTTTTTATGGAAAGAGGTCGACATCTCAAGAATCGGGCGACCCGATTGGCGAGCAACCGCTTGGCGGCTTAGGATGCTACGGCCGTCGCGAACTTTATTGACGTCGTATATAACTGGTGTATCCACCACGCCTGGACGTAAAAAATATGCGTGGAGGGAGTGGGGGAGTATGCCCTCGGTTGTT
>NVXL01000214.1 GCA_002746115.1 Alteromonadaceae bacterium | reverse complement strand
CGGCGCAAAGGGCGTCCATGGCGCTTATGCTTTCTTTTGGTTTTGAGCGCTGCGGTTTTGTACTACTTTGGTTAAAAACAAGTGCGGTTAAAAACTGTTTTATCTAAGCACTGAGTTGGTTAAAAACTGCGTATTTTTCTCGAAGCTATTTAACCAGTTTTAATTCGCCAAAAACACCAGCATCTATATACCCTAAGTTTTTATTGCCATTCACTGGGGTTATTTTTTCAGAGCCCATGAAGTGCTCGCGCTCTTCGCTGCCGTCGTTATCACAGTAGGCGAGCATAAAGCCCATTACCTTGCCCTGCTTTAGCTTGACAGGTTTTACTGGGGATTGATGTTTGGTTGGGCTTAGCGTAAAGCGGTCGTCATAGATATCCAAAGCAACTTCCCAATAGATCTTGTTGGGAGCGGTAACGCTGCGCCGCCAGGCGCTTTTGACATGGTCGTTAAGTGTAATGAAGTTGGCACTGCCGTCGGCATTATTCGGGCCAATGTCTATTGCTTGGTTATCGAGTGCAATATGGTAGGCAAAAGCATTAAAGCTGAATTGGTGGAGGCCACCGGAGTGATCCTCGTCAATAAAAATTTCTAGGCAATCGTCGTCCCAATAGGTAGTTAATGGGTCTGGGTAGCGATCGATAATAACGTCGTCAACGATCTCCGCGAGTATGAAAATTCGATGCTTATTCCAAACGACTTTAAAGCGTCCGCTAAAATCGTCACTTCGGGGTATATCCCCTAGAATATGCTGATCTAGGGCTTGCCAGCTTGCCTTTGCCCAAGCGGAATCATCTGGTTGTCCGTCTATTACAGGGGCTTTACGTGCCTTTGGTGCTTCGTATGCTTGTGTGTTGAAGCTTAAAAAGCTCAGCATTACAAAGCTGGTAATGCCTAATTTTGAAAGTCTTATTATCATTGTTGATTCTCTAAATAGATTGCTTGGTGTGCATGGAGAAGCTACCATTGTCCATTATTTTTTATAAAACGCCAAATTACTAATGCCAAAAACTGCACCTAAGCTAGATTCTTACACCAAATACTGGGCCGAATGTTACGGTATTTCTCCTTTTTTACCAACTTCCCGTGCCGAGATGGATACTCTGGGCTGGGATAGCTGCGATATTATTATCGTCTCCGGTGATGCCTACGTTGACCATCCAAGTTTTGGTATGGCCGTCATGGGGCGATTACTTGAATCCCATGGTTTTCGGGTGGGAATTATATCTCAGCCGGATTGGCGCAGCGCCGAGCCCTTTAAAGTCCTAGGTAAACCGAATCTGTATTTCGGTGTGACCGCAGGCAACATGGATTCGCTGATCAACCGTTATACCGCCGATTTGCGCATACGTCGCGATGATGCCTATACACCCGGTGGCGAAGGCGGGAAGCGCCCGGACCGTGCCGTGATTGTTTATAGTCAACGCTGTAAAGAAGCTTGGAAAGATGTGCCCGTGGTGATTGGTGGCATTGAGGCGAGTTTACGCCGAATTGCGCAATACGATTACTGGAGTGATGAAGTCCGACGATCAGTATTGATCGATTCCACAGCCGATATTCTACTTTATGGTAATGCCGAGCGCGCAATTGTGGATCTAAGCCATCGTTTAGCAACAGGCGAAGCGGTTAATCAAATTACTGATTTGTTGGGTACAACCGTTGTTATTGATTCGGTTCCTGGTGGTTACACCGAGTTGGATTCTTCTCGTGTTGATTGGCCCGGGCAATTGGATGCGATTCCTAGCCCCTATGAATACATAGTCGAAAAGTCATGCTCGACGGATGATAAAAAGGGCGGAAAAAAAGCTGATAGCAATACCAAGGCTTCAGCCGAAAAAGATGCAGATCAAGAGCAAATCGTTCGGATTGTACCGTTGCCGCTACGACGCTTTGAGGAAGATCTAGTACCAGAGAAAACCTGTATTCGCTTACCTTCCTTTGAAAAGGTTTCTAAAGACTCAGCGCTTTACGCTCATGCATCGCGAGTGTTACACCAAGAAGCTAACCCGCACAATGCGCGTATATTAGTGCAAAAGCATGGCAAAAAAGAAATTTGGGTGAACACGCCTCCTATTCCTTTAACGACGGAAGAAATGGATTATGTCTTTGGCTTCCCTTATCAGCGCATAGCGCATCCGCAGTACGAAGGGCAAAAAATACCCGCATATGACATGATTAAAACCTCGGTCAATATTATGCGAGGATGCTTTGGCGGTTGTACTTTTTGCTCGATTACCGAACATGAAGGCCGAGTTATTCAGAGCCGTTCCGAAGAGTCGGTACTGAAAGAGATTGAAGACATCAAGGACAAGGTGCCGGGTTTTACTGGTGCAATTTCTGACTTAGGTGGCCCGACCTCGAATATGTACCACCTCAATTGTAAAGACGACGATATTCAGGCCTCATGCCGCAAGTTAAGTTGTGTTTTTCCTGAAATCTGTAAAAATTTAAAGACAGATCATAGCGCGACGACTCAGCTTTATCGTAAAGCGAGAAATTTGCCCGGTATACATACCGTGTCGATTGCCTCGGGTTTGAGATACGATCTTGCGATCAGAGATCCAGAGTACGTTAAAGAATTAGTTACTCATCATGTTGGCGGTTATTTAAAAATTGCACCTGAGCACAGTGCGCCTGAAACGCTCTCTAAAATGATGAAACCAGGTATTGACGCTTACGAAGAGTTTGAGCGTATGTTCTATAAATACTCTAAGCAAGCAGGTAAAAAGCAGTACCTAATCCCTTATTTTATTGCGGCTCATCCTGGGTGTGAAAATGAGGATATGCTAAATTTGGCGCAGTGGTTGAAAAGCCATAACTTCCAAATTGATCAGGTGCAGACTTTTTATCCATCGCCCATGTCGCTAGCGACGGCGATGTATCATTCTGGTCGGAATCCGCTGAAAAGGATTACCTATAAATCCAAAAAAATGTTTAGTGCAAAAAGTCTTGAGCAACGTCGATTGCACAAAGCTTTCTTGCGCTACCATGACCCTGATAATTGGGATGTTTTGCGTGACGCACTCAAAAAAATGGGTAGAGAGGATTTGATTGGTAACGCTGATAAATCAATTGTGCCGCCTCGTCATCAGCCACGGGGAGCAAGAGGAGCTGCGAGACGGGCGACTACGGTAAGGCCTGCTCGCGGGGATAAGCGTCAGCAACAAATACCCGCTGCCCGATCTCTCAAGAGCCGAGTACCATTTAAAGGGCGTTCTGGAGCTCCCTCAGGTAAGCGTTAAACTACGAGTGTTTTTTGAAAAGGCAGCTAAATATAGGCTGCTTTTTTTTGGTGATTTTTTGGTGGTTTGTTTTGTCAGGTTTGTAAGGTTCGCTAGGTAAATAAAACAAAAAATTAGAGCTGGCCGTAAATTAAAATAATTATAGTTTTAAACGCCTAAGGTAAAGAAAGAAGGTCTACTGTATGACTCTAATTAGAATGATTTTTCTGTCGTTATTCTCTCTATTTATTCTCGCCTGTGAGGGCGAACAAGCGGCTGGCGATGCCTCCTCTTCAAAGCCCAAAGTCGCGCTGATTATGAAGTCGCTGGCAAATGAGTTTTTTGTCAATATGGCGGAAAGTGCAAAATCACATCACAGTAAAAACCCCGAAATATACGATCTAATTGTTAATGGCATTAAAAACGAAAGCGACCTTGCGCAGCAGGTAGCCTTAGTGGATCAAATGATTGCCATGGGCGTGAACGCTATAGTGATTTGCCCTGCCGACTCTAAAGCCTTGGTGCCAGCGCTTGCACGGGCAGTAAATGCGGGCATTACCGTTGTGAATATCGATAACCGCTTAGACGCACAGGTGTTGGCCGAATTTGGCTTAAATATTCCTTTTATCGGCCCGAGTAATCGGGATGGAGCTAAAAAAGTAGGCGATTTTGTGTTAAAAAATTACCCTATAGGCACTGAGGTCGCCATATTAGAGGGCATCCCTACAGCTTATAACTCCATCGAACGTCGTATTGGTTTTGAGCTTGCCGCCGAGGAGGCAGGCGCTAAAGTTGTCGCGCTGCAAAGTGCCCAATGGGATCAGACCAAAGCGGCTCAGATCACTTCTGCCATCTTGTCTCAAAACCCGAATATTAATGTCATTTTTGCCGCAAACGACAATATGGCTTTAGGGGCAGCGTCGGCCATTAATATGGCTCAGTTAGACCATGAAATTGCTCTTGCGGGCTTTGATAATATTTCCGCAATTCGCCCATTGTTACAAAATGGCTCGATCATGGCGACGGCTGAGCAGTATGGCGATAAGTTTGCCGTTTTTGGCATTGAGTTTGCGGTTAAAGTGCTTGATGGCGAACCGGGTAGCGGTGACCGTCAAACACCTGTGGATATTGTTACTGCAGAGGGCTTGCTTAGCGAGCGGTATGGAGCTGAGGCTG
The DNA here is from genome assembly GCA_002746115.1 of Alteromonadaceae bacterium. GTDB lineage: Bacteria > Pseudomonadota > Gammaproteobacteria > Pseudomonadales > Cellvibrionaceae. Next base: position 39,813 of record NVXL01000214.1, on the reverse strand, counting down.
AGTGACGGCTACTCGTCTTGAAATCCGAGGTCTTGGCAAATCTTTTGCCTCGTCGGTATTACGGGATATTGACTTGCAGCTTGGTTCTGGAGAAATCCATGGTTTAGTGGGCGAGAACGGTGCGGGGAAGTCGACCTTGATTAACATCTTGTCGGGTTTGCTCCCGCGAGATTGTGGTGAACTGTATGTCGACGGTAAACTCTATTCTCCGTCGAATATGCAAAATGCTATGCAAAGTGGTTTCTCCTTGGCTGCGCAAGAACTCAGTTTGATCGAGAATCTGAGTATTGCCGAGAATATTCTTATTCGTGCGCTTCCCAAACGTACCTTGTTATTAGATTACCCTGAGATCTATCGTCGCTCTAAAGAATTACAGGCGCTTGTTGGTTTGGATCAGCTTGAACCAAATACTCCGTTGAGCGAGTTGAGTTTGGCGCAAAAACAATTAGTAGAGCTTGCGAAGGCCTTGGCGCTTCCTTCTCGGATATTGATCCTCGACGAACCAACTGCGGCTTTAAGTAATCATCAAGTGGGGCAGGTGCATGCGCTTATACGTGAGCGTGCACTCACGGGTTGCCTTGTTCTGTATGTTTCTCATCGTTTAGATGATGTATTGAACCTTTGTGACCGGGTGTCGATCCTACGCGATGGCGTAATTGTATCTACCAGTGAGTCTTCGGCCTTAACGACAGATACCTTGATTTCAGGAATGTCGGGTAAAGCGCTTCAATCAAATGGTTTAACTGATAAGTCGGAGACGTGTTCTCATGAGCGACGCGAATTTGTAGAGCGCAAGCCGCGATTAAAGGTTAAAAACCTCACGACGGCCGATCTGCCCCACCCAATTAGCTTCACTTGTTTTGAGGGGGAGGTTCTAGGCATTGCCGGGCTTGCTGGAGCAGGGCGCTCGGAACTGCTTGCGGCTGTGTATGGTTTAAGTGCTAAATCTAGCGGTGGGGTTACTTTGATTGACGGCGAAGAAGAAATTGCTATTAATGCTCCTCATCAAGCCGTTAAGCACGGTATTGGTTTTGTTGCGGAGGATCGTAAAACCCAGGGTATTTTCACCCAGCAAAGCCTTGCAATGAATGGCACAATTACGGGCTTGCAGAAAATCTCCAATGCTTGGGGTTGGTTGCTATCTGATCGAGAGCGGGAATGTACCCAATCCTTGATTGATAGGCTCTTGGTTAAGTGTGACGATGTTAAGCAAACGATTGACCGGCTTAGCGGTGGCAATCAACAAAAGCTGCTTATTGGAAGGTGGATACATAGTGAGGCGAGCGTCATTCTCTTGGATGAACCTACTCGCGGTGTTGACGTGGGTGCGAAACAGAATATTTATGATCAACTGTTAAACTTACGTGATATGGGTACATCGATGATGGTGGTATCAAGTGAGTTGGATGAATTGATGACTTTGTGTGATCGTATTTTGGTTCTGTCTGATCGTAAGTTGGTGGGTGTTTTTGATCGTGACGAATGGTCACAAGAAGCTTTGTTAGCGGCAGCATTTAGTGCACATACCAGCTTGTCATAAACCTGGGTTGCCATAATAAGTCGTGATGCGCAAAGCATGCTTGCCTAGTTTAATTTTTTAAGGAGTTAACGTCATGTTACGGCGCATATTAGAGCAGTACTTTATATTTATCTCCTTGTTGCTGTTGGTTGTTTTTTTTAGTTTTACGGCGAATAATTTCTTCTCTTTCTCGACTTTCTCTACTTTGCTTAACCAGCTACCGGCCTTGACCGTCGTAACCATAGGAATGACTTTGGTGCTGATTAGCGGTGGCATAGATCTGTCTGTTGGCTCTGTGGCAGCCTTAAGTGGAGGAGTCATCGGGATTGCCAGTACGCTCTTAGACTTGCCGTTGCCCATCGCGGGGTTAATGGGGGTTGCTGCAGGACTTCTAGCTGGCACGTTGAGTGGTTGGTTGGGGGGATACTGTGGATTGCCAGTGTTTATTGTCACACTTGGAATGCTTGAAGCGGCAAGGGGCATGGCTTATTTAACCACTAATTCCCAAACCGTATATATCGGTGCGAATATTCAAAAGCTAGCTTTGCCCTTACCATACATTGGTGTTTCAGCGTCTTTTCTGTTTGCAATAGGCTTGGTGCTGGTGGCGCACTTGCTGCTGACTCGTACTGTGTTTGGTCGATATCTTGTTGCGATAGGGACGAATGCAAAAGCGGCGCGAATTTCGGGTATTGATATTAAGCCGTATATGATGTCGGTATTGGTAATTTCCGGCGGGCTTGCGGGTGTCGCAGGTTTAATGAATACTGCTTATCTTGGTTCAGCCGACCCTAATGCAGGAATGGGGCTTGAGTTGGCAGCAATCGCCGCAGCGGTGATCGGTGGCACGAGTTTGATGGGAGGGCGCGGCTCAATCATTGGAGCATTTATCGGTGTTTTGATTATCTCGGTCTTGCAAAATGGCCTTGCACAGCTAGGGGTTACAGAACCGATCAAACGCTTGATTACAGGCGCTGTCATTATTCTTGCCGTATGTATTGATCGTTGGCGCTCCGGGGCGGCTGTCGAATAGTTTTTTTTGAACCATTAACCCGCAGCTTGGTAGTAAGCTTTGATCTCAGCTAAAGGCGCCATTGAGCCATCCGCGAACACTACAAGTTTACGGCTGAGGTGACGAAACCGGGATGGGACACGTCGACCGTTGCTTGCGTCGTGCTTTGGCACAAACACCGCATCTACAACTAGTGGGCGTCCTCCCGGGGAGAGTACGCGTGTACCTGAGGCAATACTGGTAAGTTTTTGCATTTCAAAAACCTCGTAATATTTGATTGTAGAGAAACGACCTTCGGGTATAGCTACAGTAAATCGAGCTAGCTTGTCCGGCACAAACCACTGTGTGTAAAAACACTGTACATAAACATAGCTTTTTATGCAAGCAGATTGCCGTATTTTTAAACAGTCAGCGCCTCAAAATTAATTACATTAATGCTTGCAGGGGGTCTAAAATTAGTAGGCGGATGTAGATAACAACAAGCGTGGCTGTACGATGAATAAATTTATGCTAAAGCGTGTGCGCGATGGCCGAGAGTTCCCCATGGAGAGTTACTCTCTGCTGGTTGGACGTAGCGCCAATTGCGACATTCAGGTAGAACTTGGCCATCCTTCTCGTGAGCATGCTCGGGCGATTGAGCGGGATGGCGGTGTGCAAGTGGAAGATTTGCATTCGACTAATGGAACCTTCATCAATAACAATCAAGTTCATGGTGCGACACTTGCTAAAGTCGGAGATATCCTTAAATTTTCTGACGAGACCTTCAGCGTTCAATTGAAAGATAATGCTGGCACAACGATGGTGATGAGCCCTATCAATCTAGGCGCGCAGGGTGCTGGCTCAATGATTATCGATGAAGACGAAGATGAAGACGACGACACTGATGCCACTAGTCTGCTTCAGGTCTTTCCGTTGCCAGTCGGCTGGTCTGACTTTGACAGTACGGAACCCACTACCGCAGTTGGTGCACAGGAAAGTAAAAGGCGCCAAGCAATTGACAAATTTACTGCGCAGTTCGCCCGCTCTTTAAAGGGCATACCAGGCATGGCACTCATCTTTTTTGTGGAGGAGAACCTGCCTGTTGTACGTACGTTGCACACTAGTCACAAGCAGAAAAACTGGCATTTCGGGCGGGGCTCCGATAACGGCATTATTTTGGATAAGCCCTGCGTTTCCAAAAGGCACGGTGTTTTCACTTTTGAGCAAGGTCGATGGTCTTATACTGATGATGGCTCCACGAATGGCTTGTGGTTGGGTAACCGTCGTTTGGATGATACCGATCTAATCGATGGCATGCGCCTTAAAATTAGCTCGCTAGAGTTGCTTGTACGAATTATTAACTAGAGGATCGAATTGGTGGAACTTAGCTTAAACGAAAGCCGTGTTATTGGCGTATTAATGGAAAAAGAAATCACAACGCCAGATCAATATCCGCTGTCATTAAATTCATTGACGAATGCTTGCAATCAAAAAAGTAATCGTGATCCCGTGCTAAGTTTGTCTGAGAGCGAGGTACAGGAAACTATAGATGTGCTGACTGCGGCAAACTTGATTTCAGAAGTGTTATTTGGCAGTCGTGTTACCAAATATAAGCATCGTTTTTGTAATACCGAATTCAGTAAATTACATTTAAATCGGCAAGAGTTTGCCATTGTGTGTGTGATGCTGCTGCGTGGGTCACAAACACCTGGTGAATTACGCACGAGAACACAGCGTTTGGCGTCTTTTAATGGGGTTGATCAGGTCGAAGATGTCTTAGAGCGTTTGGCGTCGCGTGAGGATGGCACGTATGTGGTGAAACTGGCGCGAGAACCCGGTAAGCGAGACTCGCGTTATGCACACCTTTTTAGTGGTGACGTTGATGCCGTGTTAAGTGCTTTGCCAGTTGGGCCTAACTCTCAGGTGAGTATTCAGGTGAGCGCCCCGGTTGGTGTGGGTGGTGAGCAGCGTATTTCAGCCTTGGAAGAAGAGGTGAGTCAGTTGCGTAATGAGTTAGATGAGCTTAAAGCGCAATGGCGTGAATTAGTCGACTAGTATATTAGTCTATCTGTAATTATTGGTTTGCTGTTATATATTTCTGCTAGTCTTTAAGTAGTCTTTTATAAAACGTCTTAGTATAAGTAACTTTTGTGAGCTGCGTTGCTACTCTTATATATACCCGCGCGCTTAGATTAGGCTGCGATATTAGGTAAGGGTGATTTGTGAATGCTAGCGAATTACCTTTCTGTGTGATTTGCCTTTAGCCGATTAAGGGAAACTATGTTTTTTTCAATTCGTAATAAATTATTGATATCTTTCGGAACGATTATGGTGGTTATGCTAATTTCTAGCGCCGTCACATGGTCGATGATTAACAGCTCTGGCAATGCACAAGCACGCGTAATTGAGATTGATCGCCCGACAATTGATGCCGGTAACGATTTGCTCAACGCAATCGACCGTGCTTTAGCTGGCTCCCGTGGGAATATCAGTATGAAGATTGCGGGTGTATATGACCGCAGTTTTGAGTCGCAATGGCAAGGTGCGTGGCGAGATGCTGACGACGCCATGAAAAAGCTTAAAAAAGCTTCTGCTAATTGGGGCGATAATGGTGATCGCAAGCAGCTGTCTAAGCTTGAGGACGAGCTTAGAGAATTTGAAAATATTCAGCAGTCGATGAGTCGGAGCCTTTCAGAATCCTCTGGAACAGCTGATCTTGCTCGCGTATTAAAGCAGGATCAACAGATTTCTGAGCAAATAAGAGGGGATCTTGAGCGCTTAATTGAGGACTTTGTTAATGCTTCAGCGGAGGATATGCGCGAGGTGGTCGAAGGTATGCAGTGGTTGCGTATAATTATCGCTATTACCTCATTGTTGATGTTAGTGATTGGTTTGGGTGTGTCGGTATTTATTAGCGGTATGATCACAAAAAGCCTTAACAAGGTTATCACTCGAGCGAAAAAAATCGCAGCGGGAGACTTGAGTGGCAAAGCGCTAGATGCGACAAGTCAAGATGAGATGGGTGAGCTCTCCGATACCATTAATAATATGGGCTCTCAATTACATAATTTAATCGGGCGTATTAGCGTTACCTCTTCAGAGTTTCGTGCAACTGCGTTGCAGTTGGATCGAGCTGTAGGGGCAACTAATACGGCTGTCGAGCTTCAGCATGCAGAAACAGAGCAAGTGGCTACGGCGATGAATGAAATGACGGCAACGATTCAAGATGTTGCTCGCAACGCATCAGATGCAGCCGAATCTGCCAATAAAGCCGATCGCTTTTCTTCCGAAGGCCGATCTGTTGTTAACGATACTGTTAGTAGTATTGGTGAATTGGCGAGTGGGATTGAGCAAGCTACGATATCGATTAATAACCTTGGTGCCGAAGCCAATAAAGTGGACGATATTGTGGCTGTGATCAGTGGCATCGCAGAGCAAACCAACTTACTCGCACTTAATGCTGCAATTGAGGCCGCGCGGGCAGGTGAGCAGGGGCGTGGGTTTGCTGTGGTGGCGGATGAGGTTCGTACCTTGGCCGCGCGAACGCAAGAGTCTACTGAAGAAATTCGGTCGATGCTAGATGTGTTGAAAGCCGGTGCAAATGAGTCGGTGGTCAAAATGGAAACCGGGCAGAAGCAAGCGCAGACCTGTGTTTCAAGCGCTAACTCGGCAAGTGACTCTCTTAAGGCTATTGAAGAAGCTGTGTCGTCGATTGCGTCAATGAATATTCATATGGCGACGGCTGCAGAGCAACAAACGTCTGTCTCAGAAGAGATGAACCGTAATATCGTTAATATTAATGATAAAGCGGAAATGATCTTAAAAAGTTCGAATGAAGCTGAGGAAACGGCTAAGAAAGCGGCTTCTTTAGCGGAAGATCTCGATGCTATGATTTCTGAATTCAAGCTTTAGACGTTGTTTAAGCTTTAGGCAATATGCTCTTGGCATGAAAATCGGAGCGGTAAGTGCGGAAAGGCACTCGCTCTGACTTGCAATTCTCAGCTCCCCGCCTTATAACTAGCCTCTTTATTCTCTTCTAGAGTTTATTACCCCGTACTATACGTATAATAATTGGTGCTTTGGCTGCTTCTTTTGGCTCCATTGTGTTTGGTATACGTTCATACTTGGGTTTACTTACGAATTTTACTTATTTTTGTTTTTGGTGGTTGAGGTTTTATGGCGATTCAGTGGTATCCGGGGCATATGCACAAGGCTCAAAAGGAGATGCGGCAAGTGCTGCCTAAGGTTGATGTGATTATCGAGATCTTAGATGCTCGCATTCCTTTTAGTAGTGAAAACCCCATGCTCGCACAAATACGCTCGAACAAGCCCTGTTTAAAAGTGCTGGCTAAAAGTGACCTTGCCGATAGTACCCAGCTAGCCGTATGGCAGGAGTATTTGGAGCGGGAACGTCATATCAAAACACTGGCTATTAGCACTCTTAACCCTGAGAAAATGCATCAGGTGCCTTTGTTATGTGCGAAGCTTGCGCCTGAAAAATCTCGTAGCATTAAAAATGTTCGCGCTATGATCGCTGGGATTCCAAATGTTGGCAAATCGACCTTGATCAATATTCTTGCCGGGCGTGTTATAGCAAAAACCGGCAATGAGCCTGCGGTGACCAAAACACAGCAAACGATTCATCTCGACGACGGAGGCCTGACCTTGCTGGATACGCCTGGGATTTTATGGCCCAAGCAGGAACTTGAAGATAGCAGTTATCGCTTGGCAATTACTGGTGCGATTAAAGACACCGCTATGGATTATGATGACATTGCTTTTTTTGCGGCACGTTATTTAATGAAAGCGTATCCGCATGTCTTATTAAAACGTTACGAACTGGATGAATTACCTGAGGGTGAGTTAGAGTTTTTCGAAATCATAGGGAGGCGACGAGGGTGCCTGTCGCGGGGTGGCCGAGTAGACCTGGTGAAAATCTCGGAGTTGTTTATTGGCGATATTCGAACAGGGCGCTTCGGTACTTTATGTTGGGAGACACCCGAAATGATAGTCGAAGAAAAAGCGCGCCTAGAGCAGCAAAAGGTTGAAAAGAAGGAGAGGGATGAACGCCGCAAAACCAAACGCTAGGATTGTGTATTTAGGCGCTGAAGCGCTTATCTGTTTTTGATCAATTCAATCGCACCCGTTTCTTTGCTCTGTCTGTCATCAAGTGCTTTGTTGTAACAGATGACGCGGTTGCGACCATCGTTTTTTGCGCGGTATAGCGCGCGATCTGTTTTTTCAAAGAAAGTATCCGCGTTATCCGACTCTTCCAGTGCACTTACGCCAATGCTTACTGTGGTGTGTATGTCGTTATTGTCTAAGTTTATTGGCGACATAGCGACACCTAGACGTATGCGTTCAGCAATCAGTCTTGCATGTACTAGCGAGGTGTTATGTAGCATAGCGACAAACTCTTCCCCGCCAAAACGAAATATTTGGTCTGTTTCACGCAAACTGGTTTGGGTGGTTTTAACGATGTGTTGCAAGGTCTTGTCGCCATTGCGGTGGCCTGCAGTATCGTTAACATGTTTAAAGTGATCGACATCAATCAGCAACATGGTTAATGGTTGTTGATGGCGCTTTGATAGCTTAATCTCGCGTGCAAAGCTCATTTCCATTGAGGCTCGATTTCCTATGCCTGTAAGCGTGTCACGCATTGATGACTGAAGGGCTTCTCTATAAAGCAGGGCGTTTCTGAGGGGGAAAAAAAGCACGCCGATAAGCATCTCTAGTACTGTTAACTCGCTTTCCATAAAGGCTTTGTCGCGTGTGAAGCGAATTTTGCCTAGGTGGGTGTTGGTGGAGCTAATGGCATATTGCACGCTGTGTTGACATTGTGTGCCAAGGGGGAGTTGAAAACTCTCGTCGATAGAGTAGTACGTCAGTCCGCTTGTCCTTACTAAGTCTTGGGTGTTGTTAAAAAACAACTCTAAAGCGGTTTCTAGATCTAGGGTGCTTTGTAAGTTATGTGCAAGCTTAAAGCGCAGGTCTTTTAAGTCATTTTCCCCCGGAAAACCGTTCACGCGCCATTCTAAAGACTCTTGAAGTTTTCTATTGGTTTGGGAAGTGGCCAAAGTTACCATAATATTTATCCGCCAAAATGAAATTACGTAAAGTTCTAATGCAAAGAAGGTTGTATAAACTTTTAAAAGCGAGAACTGTGCCACAAATATTCTTTTAGTTTTTATGATTAATATCAGTATGTTAGCTGTTGTTGGGTTTTATATGCTTGAAAATCAGCCAGAAAAGTGACGTCTGACTTGTGACGGGAGCTTGCCGCTATGGCAGAAATTTGCCGCTTGTAGGGCAAGATATTGTGTTCGGCGCTTCAAGTTGAGAGAATGTCGCGCGTGAATTACGCGTCTGCATGTATAGCGTACATGGAGCGTGTATAAATAGAACGTGGTACAAAGCTTAATTTAAACTGTTGGGAGTTGGTGTGGCTGAGATTGGCTTGTTTTTTGGTAGTGATGAAGGAAATACTGAATCTGTTGCATATCGAGTTCAAAAGCGCTTAGGGCTTGAGCATTGCGATGTGCATGATATCTCGGATGTTACCCAAGTGGATTTTGATGATTATCAGCGGATTATTCTTGGCGTGCCTACTTGGGATTTTGGTCAGATGCAATCCGATTGGGAGGAGTTTTGGTTGGATCTTGAGGCTTTAGATTTCAAGGGTAAGCAGCTGGCGCTTTACGGCTTGGGCGATCAGTTTGGTTATGGCGACTTCTTTTTGGATGCGATGGGAATGATCTACGAGGTGGTGCTCGCATCGGAACCGGAGGTTGTGGGTCATTGGTCTGTTGATGGCTATGAGTTTGATGCATCGAAAGCACTGTTACCTGACCAAAAGCATTTTGTGGGTTTAGCTATTGATGAGGATCAGCAAGCAGAGCAGACATCGTCGCGTCTAAATCAGTGGTGCGTGCAAATTGCGAAAGAATTTGGTTTGGATATCGTCGTCACAGAGTTGGATGAGGGCTGAGCTTTGATAAAAAATACCGGATTTTTGCGCCTATATAAAGCAGCCGTTTTTTCTATGCAGGGTATTTCAGCTGCTTACCGTAATGAGGCGGCTTTCCGTCAGGAAATTATAGCTGCAATTGTATTGTTGCCTTTGGCGTTTTGGTTGTCGGTGACGCAGGTTGAGCGAATCCTACTGATTGCGACTGTGTTGTTAGTTTTGATTGTGGAGTTGTTAAATTCGGCTGTTGAGGCAACCGTTGATCGCATTGGCGACGAGATACATGAGTTAGCTGGGCGCGCGAAAGATATGGGCTCCGCAGCGGTACTTATCGCCGTGCTTTTATGGGCTTATACTTGGGTGAGTATTGTGTTCTTTTAGGGAGGGGGTTTAGAGTGGTGCGTCTAAAGTAGGGTGTCTAAGCCCATTGTTAACAGCATGTGGTTTAAGCGAATTAGTGGCAGTCCGATTAAAGCGCTTGGGTCGTCACTGTGTATCGACTCGAAAAGCGAGATGCCTAAGCCCTCACATTTAAAGCTTCCTGCGCAGTCGAGTGGTGCGTCTTTGTCGATGTAGTTTTCGATTTGAGATTGGCTTAATGGGCGAAATTTGACGACGGTCGTTACCGTATCGCTCAATATTTTTCCGGTTTTGGTGTTTAAGAGGCAAATCCCGCTATGGAATATCACTTGGTTTTGCTGGCTTAGTAGTAATTGCGCTATTGCCTTGTCACGAGTCCCCGGTTTCCCCAGAATCTGCGATTGACATTCCGCTGTCTGATCACACCCGATAATCAGCGCTTCTTCGCCCAGCTTTTTTTGAACGGCTTTGGCTTTGGCCGTTGCGAGTCGTAGCGCTAAATCCGGTGCGGTTTCGTTTGGCTGTTGTTCTTCGTCTACATGGCTTTTGAATACATCAAAAGGGATGTTTAATTGCGCAAGTTGTTGTTTTCTATAAGGGGATGCAGAGGCTAAAACCAGTCGAAAAGGGCTGTGATCAGTCATTCTATGTTGTTTCTTGATGTGGATGGCTTGGAGAGAAGGAACAATTCGTTATTTTAGCCGATTTTCTTTGACAGTGTGCAGCCAACTCCCTATCATTGCGCGCTTATGTCAGAGCGTACAATTTTAAAACGGCTCCCGAATCGGCTAGAGCCCCGTAAACTCGCCTACTCAGATACAAGTTTTGAGGGGAGTGTTAGCGCGGATGAAGTGCCGAGGTTGTTGGAAGCCACTCGCTCCATTAGCAATGTGAAAGCATTGTTACGCTTTTTTGTTGACGATCGCAAGAACTGCGTTATTAATGGTAGTGTTTCTGCTGACGTGGTTTTGGAGTGTCAACGGTGCCTACAGGCATTGGAGCCACGCCAAATAACAGCTGCCGTAATGGTTGCTGTTGTTAATGATGAAGCAAAGGCTGAGCAATTGCCCAAGGATCTTGATCCTTGGATTCTTGAAGAGCCTGAAGCGGATTTGTATTTACTTATAGAGGAAGAGTTGTTGCTGAGTCTTCCTGTGGTTTCTTATCATAAGGATGAGTGCCTTGATCCGAGCTTGTATTCCACTGGGGATATTGAGGCGGAAACTATAGTAAAACGTAGTAATCCATTTGATGTGTTAGCTAGCATCAAAGGTAAAAACGAGATTGATTGAGTTTGCGTGATGCTCTAATAAAGTACTGTTTTATGAGTGTTGCAATAATGATGAGAATTAATAAATTTTAATATCGACCAAAATCTTCGACCGCATGTCTTTGTTGCCTAGCGGTATTAGCGAAAGTTTTTGGTACCCCTGATACAGGAACTAGATATGGCCGTTCAAAAAAGTAAAAAAACTCGCTCACGACGTGGCATGCGTCGCTCACACGACAGCTTAGTGGGTCCTACCCTTTCTGTTGATTCAGCCACTGGAGAAAAGCATCTTCGTCACCACGTTACAGCCGATGGTTTCTACCGTGGTCGCAAGGTTGTATCGATTGGTTCTGACGACGAGTAAGTTTGTCGCCAACGGTTAACATATCTATCGATGTGATGGGTGGGGACTTCGGTCCTCACCTTTGCATACCTGCCGCTTTAAAATTCCTTGCTGCACAAAGTGACGTCTCAATTACTTTAGTGGGTAAGCGTGCCTTAATGGAGCCCTTAGTTGGCGACTCCAAATTATTAGATCGTATTTCATTTGTTCATGCTGAGGATGTTGTTGAGATGTCCGATAAGCCCGGCTTGGCCTTGCGCCACAAGCGGGGGGCATCTATGTGGCAGGCCTTAAAGTTGGTAGCCGATGGTCATTGTGACGCATGCGTTAGCGGTGGGAATACGGGGGCATTAATGGCGATAGGTCGTCACCTACTCAAAACTGTTGAAGGTATATCTCGCCCCGCGATTTGCAAGTCAATACCGACTGCCTCAGGTAAGAGCTTTCTTTTGGATTTGGGCGCTACTTTAGAGTGTTCGCCAGAACAGTTATTACAATTTGCGCTGATGGGCTCAGCTTTGTCCCAGGTGGATGGGGTGCGCTTCCCTAGGGTGTCTTTGCTTAACGTGGGTGCTGAAAACTCTAAAGGCAGTAGCAATGTACAGTTAGCTGCGGCCTTACTTGAAGGGCATAAAGGCATTAACTTCTCAGGCTTTGTTGAGGGGAGTGATTTATTTGCCGGTCATGTGGATGTGATTGTCTGTGATGGCTTTATTGGGAATGTCGCTCTAAAAGTGGGTGAGGGGACAGCGTCTTTTATACTGGGTAGTTTGAGGCAGGAGTTTGCCAAGGGGTTTGCGCGCAGCTTTGTAGGTGTGTTGGTGAGCTTTGCGTTAAAGGGCTGGTGGGAAAGGTTTAACCCTCAGAAATACAATGGCGCCGCTTTGGTTGGTTTGAAAAAGGTGGTGGTGAAAAGCCATGGTGGGGCAGACGAGTTTGGTTTTCAGCAGGCACTGCATGATGCGTACCTGCAGGTGCGTGCCAATATACCCAAAAATTTGGAAGCATGTTTGTTAACGCCAGTTTGTGAGGGATGAGAATGGCGGATCAGATGTATCAATTTAAATTTAAGTTCGTGAGTGAATAGTATGCCTAGCAATCAAAATCTTGCATTTGTTTTTCCTGGTCAGGGCTCTCAGAAGGTCGGTATGTTGTCAGATTTCGCAGATAGCGAAATTTTTAAAAACACATTCACTGAAGCCTCCGATGCCTTGGGGTATGATCTTTGGGATATGGTGCAAAATGGTTCGCAAGAACAGCTCAATATGACCGAGGTCACGCAGCCGGTGTTGTTGGCTAGTAGTGTTGCGCTTTGGCGCTTGTGGCGTGAAAAAGGCGGTTCCCAGCCGGCTTATATGGCTGGACACAGTTTGGGGGAGTGGTCTGCATTGGTTTGCGCAGGTGTAGTAGATTTTTGTGATGCTTTGCGATTGGTTCGATCGCGAGGTAAGTATATGCAGGAGGCTGTCCCCGCAGGAGAGGGTGCCATGGCTGCAATTATTGGGCTTGGCGATGAAGATGTTGAGGCTGCATGTGCTGAGGTGGGTTCGGTCGACATGGTGGCGCCGGTGAACTATAACTCTCCGGGGCAGGTTGTGATTGCTGGCGTGCGTGAGGCAGTAGAAAAAGCCGTTGTTACTTGCAAAAGCGCTGGCGCTAAAAAAGCAATGCTGCTCGCTGTAAGCGCGCCTTTCCATACCTCATTAATGAAGCCTGCGGCGGACCGTTTGGCGGTGGAGTTGGATTCGGTGGTTTTCTCTGCGCCTAAGGTGCCAGTGATACATAATGTGAGTGCGCGTGTTGAGTCTGACCCTGCGGTAATTAAAAGTATTATGATTGAGCAAATTTATACTGCGGTGCGCTGGGTGGGGTGTGTTGAATCGCTTGTTGCGCAAGGCGTTGCGCAGGTGGTTGAGTGCGGCCCTGGCAGGGTGCTAAGTGGTCTAAGTCGGCGCATAAATAGAGAGATTGAATCTTTTTCAACCGAGACTGAGTCTGCGCTGGCTAAAGGTTTGGACGGTATTCAGCCTTAGTCTAAGGCGAGGTCGTGACGTTAGCTGGTGATATATTAGGCTGATGTAATTTAACTAGAAGCAAAATTAACTGAAGGGGGTGTTTCCGTGTCAATTGACGGTAAAACGGCGTTGGTAACTGGTGCGAGTCGCGGTATCGGTGCGGCGATCGCTGGTGCTTTGGGGGGCTCGGGTGCTGTAGTAATCGGTACTGCGACGACCGAAGGTGGGGCTGAGCGGATTTCCGAGCGCTTACAATCGTCGGGTGTTAAAGGCGAAGGTTTGGTGTTGAATGTCACTGATGTCGATTCAGTCGCGGCTTTAATGGTTTCAATCAAAGAAAAGTATGGCGCACCGGAAATTCTTGTCAATAATGCTGGAATTACTCGCGATAACTTGCTGGTGCGTATGAGTGATGAGGAGTGGTTTGATGTTATTAATACCAACCTCAGTGCTGTCTTTCGTTTGAGTAAGGTGTGTTTACGTGGAATGATGAAGGCTCGTTGGGGGCGTATTGTGAATGTCTCCTCTGTCGTTGGGCAGATGGGCAACGCTGGTCAAACCAATTATGCAGCCACTAAGGCTGGTGTTATGGGTTTTGCTCGTTCGCTAGCCAAGGAAGTGGGTTCTAGAAATATTACGGTTAACTCTGTAGCGCCCGGGTTTATTGATACGGATATGACCAAAGAACTTACTGATGAGCAAAAGCAGCATATGCTCAAGAATATTCCTTTAGGTCGCTTGGGGCAGCCTGAAGAAATTGCCAAGGTCGTAAAATTTCTATGTAGCGATGATGCCAGTTACGTTACTGGCGAGACGTTGCATGTAAATGGTGGTATGTATATGTGTTAAGTCTTTGAACTTAATGCACTTTTCAAAAATTAGTTAATTTTTTTTTAATCAGGCGTTACAACGCGTTAATTTCGCGTTAGAATGCGCGCACGTGTAGGCCGGAGCTACGTTGATGCCTTAAGTTTCTTACAACGGTGTTTTCGCGCTTTATACGGCTTCACAAAAAGATTATATTTAGGAGTTTAAAGCCATATGAGTAATATTGATGAACGCGTAAAAAGAATTGTTGCAGAGCAATTAGGCGTTAAAGAAGATGATGTAAAAAATGAAGCTTCATTCGTTGACGATTTGGGTGCAGACTCACTAGATACTGTTGAGTTGGTAATGGCTTTGGAAGAGGAATTTGATACTGAAATTCCTGACGAAGAAGCTGAAAAAATTACTACTGTTCAAGCAGCTATTGACTACGTCAACTCTAATAACGAGTAATTGTAAAAAATAGCAATCAATCATACGTTGATTTGTCTATCCTGAATGTCGAAAGCCGTATCCTGTCTCATGGAACGGCTTTTGTTTTATTTATTCCTTAAAAAAGCCAACACTTAAATATCTGTACCCTATTCAAATGTATTACCCGCCCCTTTATTCGGAGTTGGTGTGTTCATGTGGAGTGCTGGTCGTTGGCGCCTATCGGAGAGTGATGTGAGTCGCAGAAGAGTCGTTGTTACCGGTCTGGGCATGGTGACTGCAGCCGGGCATAATGTTAAAGACACTTGGGAGAATATTCTCAATGGAAAAAGCGGTGTAAGCAAGATTACTAGCTTCGACGCATCAGCCTTGTCCACACAAATCTGTGCAGCAGTACAAGATTTTGATATATCCCCTTATTTATCATCAAAAGAATCCCGCAAAATGGATACTTTTATCCAATACGGTATGGCCGCGGGTGTTCAAGCGGTTACAGATTCAGGGCTTGAAGTAACTGAAGAGAACGCTTCACGCATCGGTTGCATTATTGGATCTGGTATTGGTGGTTTGGGCTTTATTGAAGAGACGACTTTGACTATTGCGGATCGTGGTCCGCGTCGTGTATCTCCTTTCTTCGTGCCTGGTGCGATCATTAATATGATTTCAGGCTTTCTTTCGATCCGTTATGGCTTTAAAGGTATTAATCTTGCGGTAGCGACCGCATGTACGACAGGTACGCATTCTATTGGTCTCGCTGCGCGTGAAATTTGCTATGGCACTGCAGATGCCATGGTTGCAGGAGGTGCAGAACGAGCTGCGACTAACCTAGGTATTGCAGGTTTTGGCGCTGCGCGTGCACTATCTAAGCGCAATGACGCTCCTGAAGCGGCAAGTCGACCTTGGGATAAAAACCGCGATGGTTTTGTTCTAGGCGATGGTGCGGGTATTGTCGTTTTGGAAAGTCTTGAGCATGCTCAAGCACGTGGCGCGAAGATTTATGCCGAGCTAGTTGGTTTTGGTGCGAGTGGCGATGCTTACCATATTACTTCGCCTTCTGGTGAGGGTGCTCAGTTATCGATGAGCAATGCTTTGCATGACGCCGGTTTGGCTGCTGATGCTGTTGACTATATTAATGCACACGGCACCTCAACCATAGCAGGTGATAAAAATGAGTGTGAAGCGGTCAAAAGTATTTTTAAAGATCACGCCTACAAACTCGCTGTAAGTTCAACTAAATCGATGATTGGTCATTTGCTTGGTGCCGCAGGCGCGGTAGAAGCGATATTCACGGCTTTGTCTTTGCGGGATCAAGTGGCGCCGCCTACGATTAATCTCGATACGCCCGACGATGGTTGTGACCTTAACTTTGTTCCACACACTGCACAAGAGATGAAAATTGACATTGCCATGAGCAACTCTTTTGGTTTTGGCGGTACAAACGGAACCTTAGTTTTCAAGCGATTTGAGTGATAGTTATTGTGAATGCTGACCTTACACTTATGACTAATGTGCTCATGATTAACAAGTCTCTTGCGTAATACTATGCGCTCCCGACTGGTGTGGTTTTTCATGCTGTTATCGACATTGTCGATTATTGTCGGGGCGCTAGCCTTTTCTTTTTGGCAGTGGCTTACAAGTCCGCTTCCTGTCTCAGAAACACATCAAGTCTACATTGTCGAACCCGGCACAGGGTTGCACGCTGTTGGGCGAGATATGCAACAAATCGGCCTAGTTAAATGGCCTAAACTGTGGGTTTTGTACGCCAGAGTTGAGCATCTTGATGCGATTAAAGCTGGTGAATTTCAGTTTTCTAGTCAAGAGTCGCCTTTGTCCTTGCTGCAAAAGTTACAGCGAGGCGAGGTGGTCGAGCATCGTTTAACGCTTGTCGAAGGGCGGAGCTTTAAGCAGATGTTGCTTGTCTTGAATGATGCCCCTAAACTTTCTCACAAGCTTGAGTCAGGCGATGCTTTGGCAGTGCTTCAAGCTAGTGGGGTGGATCTTGTTCACCCTGAGGGTTGGTTTTTTCCTGATACGTATCAATACCTTCGCAACGACAGTGATATATCTATATTGCTGCGCGCGCATAAAAAAATGAAATCGGTGTTAAATGAAGAGTGGGATTTGCGAGACTCTGATCTTCCGTATGAGAGCGTATATGAAGCCCTAATAATGGCTTCTATTGTCGAGAAAGAAACCGGTGTCGCCAGTGAGCGAAAAACAATTGCCGGTGTTTTTGTTCGACGCTTGCGTAAAGGCATGCGTTTGCAAACAGACCCGACGGTAATATATGGAATGGGTGATAAATACCAAGGTAATATTACTCGGAAAGACCTCAAAAAGCTGACAGCATATAATACTTATATGATCAAAGGCTTGCCCCCTACGCCGATTGCAATGCCGGGGCGAGAAGCTATACACGCGGCTTTACATCCGGAGCCCGGCGAGAGTTTATATTTTGTTGCAAAAGGGGATGGCTCGCACTATTTTTCAGCGACTTTAGACGAGCATATAAATGCCGTGAGGAAATATCAGAAAAAACGTCGTGCTGATTATCGCTCGTCACCTCAAAAATAAAAGTCTATTAGAAATTTTTCTATGAAAGGTAAATTTGTTACAGTCGAAGGTGGTGAGGGGGTTGGTAAAACAACGAATATTTCCTTTATTAAACAGCGCCTCGAAGATGCTGGCCATAAAGTTTTATTGACTCGTGAGCCTGGTGGGACACCACTCTCTGAAGAGCTGCGCGAGATACTTTTAGCCAAAAGAGAAGAGGCTGTTGATCCGTCAGCAGAGTTGTTATTGGTATTTGCTGCGAGAGCTCAGCATTTAAATAGCGTTATTATTCCTGCAATTAATCGCGGCGAGTGGGTTTTGTGTGACCGCTTCACGGATGCGACTTACGCTTATCAGGGTTACGGTCGAGGTTTATCTGTTGAACTTGTTATGCAGCTTGAATCTTTGGTTCAGGGTGATATTCGACCAGATAAAACTTTCTATTTGGATCTGGATGTTGAAATTGGTTTAAAGCGGGCGAGTGCAAGGGCAAGCCTTGATCGTTTCGAGTCTGAAGACATGGCTTTTTTTCGGCGTGTCAGAGAGGGGTATTTGGCGCGGGTTAATATGTCGCCGGATCGATATTATGTGATCGATGCTTCTCAGTCGTTAGAGGGTGTACAGGCGTCGATAAGTGCTCGAATAGCTCAGTTGTTAGAGTGCTAGTTCAGCGGTATGTTTATCTAAGATTTAAGCTTAAAGCCACTTTCACAGCTGATGTCGATTGCTGTCTGTTGACTGGGGTGCGTAAAATTCAAGTGCTGAGCGTGAAGCATTAAGCGGGTTGAGGCCTTGTTTGAATTGCCTTTGTGGTAGAAGTAGTCGCCCAGAATTGGGTGCTCAATCTGCAACATGTGAAGTCGTAATTGATGTGTTCGCCCAGTAATGGGGGTGAGCTTCATTTGAGTTTGCTGCTTTTGTTCACATCTTGAGATCACCTCAAAATATGTACTCGACTGCTTACCGTTAATCCAATCGATCTTTTGTCGCGGGCGATTCTCCCAATCACTCATTAATGCTGAATGTATCTCCCCTGAGTTAGGTGTGACTACGCCCGACACAATACATGCGTAGCTTTTGGATACGAGCTTGTGTTCGAACTGTTGGCCGATGTGCTTTTGAGTCGCATGGTTGAGAGGGAATATCACAAGTCCGGAGGTTGCCATGTCTAGTCTGTGGACAGTACGTGCATTGGGGTAATCTTTTTTCACCAATTCGAATAAATTTTGGGGCTCACTTAAGCCTGGAACACATAACATACCCGCAGGTTTGTTTACAATAATTAAGTCTTTATCTTCATATACTAAACGGTACATAATGCTTCCGAATTCATGTCATTCAATTTGTATTTATTGTTTATTATGTCAAATGCAATTCTAGCGATGCCACCTTTTCAGTGGCAACAACATATTTGGGATCTTTTTTGTTCCAATCATGAAGCCGAAAAGCTCCCCCATGCTTTTTTGATTACCGAGCAGCATGGTGTCGGTGCTAAGTCACTGGCGCTTGCGATGGGGCAGTACCTTTTGTGTTTGTCGCCGCTTGAACGCTTGGCTTGCGGCAATTGCAAAGGGTGTCAGCTGCTGAAAGCGGGAAGTCACCCTGATTTGGTTCAGGTGCATTTAGAAGAAAAAGCTCGTCAGATAAAAGTGGATCAAATCCGAGCCGTTGCAGAGTTCGTTGCCAAAACGCCTCAGCAAGGGGGTTATAAAGTCGTCGTATTATGGCCTGCGGAAGCAATGAACACAAATGCCGCGAATGCACTGCTGAAAAACCTTGAGGAGCCTTCGGGTAAGACGATTTTTGTACTGGTAAGTCATCAGCCGAGCTCAATTCTGCCGACTATTAAAAGTCGCTGTGCAAAGTTTTTCTTACCTGCTCCACCGAGAGAGCAAGCTTTGGAGTGGTTAGAGAGCGTATCAGTCGCGGATGCTGAGTTCTTACTTGATGAGGCTCAAGGCGCGCCATTGCTGGCGAAAGAGTGGCATGATGACGGCGAAATTGCGAGGCGGGGGAAGATTGTCGCGTCGATGGTCTCTATTGCTCAGCGTCAATTAGAGCCCATGCTGTTTGCAAAGCAACTGACGGGGCAAGAGCCCTACGATGTTGTGCAGTTGATGATGGTGGCAATTGAGGTGGTATTGGCACATAAGTGTGGGCAGCGGAAAGTTTTAGGGCATTATCGAGATTTGGTTGTAGCGGTTGATCGGTGTCAGTCTCGTGTGTTTTTTAAACTTTGGGATAGGCTTTGCCAGAAAAAGAGGCAAGCGCAGTCGGTGGCAAATTTGAACCCGGCTTTGTTTTTTGAGGAGCTAACTATGGATTGGCATGCCGCAACTGGCTTTTCGTCGGCGGCTTAGGTCTTCCAATTGATTATAAGCATGTATAATGGTAGGTAACGCTTTCGGCGAGAGCATCATTGTGATTTCGCGTTTGTCAAAATAATGTAGGTATCAAGTACATGAAAGGTTTGGGTGGATCTGCTCGAAATGGCATTCTCTCTTTGACTATTAGGGATAAGGCTGTGCTGTATGCGGCTTATATGCCCTTTATCCAGCATGGTGGTTTGTTTATCCCTACGGGTAAATCTTACACCCTCGGTGATGAAGTGTTTATGTTGCTGAGCTTAATGGATGAGCCTGAGAAGATTCCTGTGGCGGGTCGAGTTGTGTGGATTACGCCAAAAGGCGCTCAGGGGAATCGCGCCGCTGGCATCGGCGTACAGTTTAGTGGCGAAGATGACATCGCTAATAGTAAAATCGAAAATTATTTGGCCGGCTCCCTAGATTCCGAGCGTCCAACACACACGATGTAGCCAGGCTGTGTTGACGCAGTAATATAGTAATAAAATATGTCACGTTACTTTTAACGTGTACCCCTTAAACGTTCACAACGTCTTGTAGTGCGTTGTATTTATCTCTCTTAAATTATGCTAGTTGATTCTCATTGCCACTTGGATCGTCTTGATCTTGGTGTTTATCAGGGTGATTTAAAACAAGCCCTTCAAGCCGCTCGAGAGCAGGGCGTGAGTCATATGCTTTGCGTTTGTATTGATCAAGAGGGCATGGCGGGAGTGTTGGATATCGCTCATGATTTCCCAAGTGTATATGCTTCTGTCGGCGTGCACCCCTCGTCAGTCGATGCAGATGTTGTATCTCCTGCAATGCTTAAAAGTTGGGCGGATACCCCTAAAGTGGTAGCGCTTGGGGAGACTGGTTTGGACTACCACTACAGTGGAGGGTCTGCAGATTTTCAAAAGCTCAGTTTTGCTAACCATTTGGTGGCTGCAGGTGAATTGGGCTTACCTGTTATTGTGCATACGCGTGAGGCACGAGAAGATACGCTGGATCTGATCCGCAATTATGGCAATACCGCGTCTTCAGGTGTGTTGCATTGCTTTACTGAGTCGTGGGAGATGGCTAAAAAAGCAATGGATATGAATTACTATATTTCCATATCGGGCATCGTCACCTTCAATAGCGCCTCTGAGCTGCGTGAGGTGGTTAAAAAAATGCCGCTTGAGAGGCTGTTGGTTGAAACCGATTCGCCTTATTTGGCTCCCGTGCCGTTTCGTGGCAAACCAAACGAGCCTAAATACGTGAAGGCGGTGGCCGAATATGTTGCGGAATTAAGAGGTATTTGCTTTGAGGAATTGTGCGAGGTGAGCTCAGATAATTTCTTCCGTCTGTTTAATCGGGCAAAGCGGGCTTAATGCTGGCATAAATGTGGTTAGCGCCAATTAAAAACAGTAGTAATTCTTTTTGTCAGAGAGCTCCAAAATATACAAAGGTTCTATTTTAATGAAACAGCAAGTTTTAGACATGTTGCAGCTGCAAGATGCGATCAATACAAAAGTGCACCCGCAATGGCGCGAGCAAAATTATGCGTGGTATCGGGCGGTTTGGGTCGAATGCGCTGAGTTAATGGATCACTACGGTTGGAAGTGGTGGAAGCATCAGGCGCCTGACATGGATCAGGTGATACTTGAATTGGTTGATATTTGGCATTTTGGTCTGAGTATTCATTTGATTGAATCTCAAGACTTAGACTTGATTGCGCAGCAGGTTGTTGAGCAGCTCGAGTCCGCTGTTGTGCAAGAGGGCGATTTCAAAGATTTGCTAGAAGATTTTGCGGGTGAAACCATACGCTCTAAAGGTTTTGATATTGGTCGCTTTGCTTTGTTGATGGCTGCGGTCGATTTAAGTTTTGAGGGTTTATACCAGAATTACATTGGCAAAAATGTATTAAACCGTTTTCGTCAAGATCATGGCTATAAAGCCGGCACATACCAAAAGGTTTGGGGTGCAAAGGAGGATAATGAACATCTTTCTATGTTGCTTGGTTCTCTTGATTGCAATCAGGAAGGCTTTACGGATGTGTTATATGCTGCTTTGAGCGAGCGCTATACCGCGCAAGGATCTTAGCTTTTGGTTTCTCGCTGTTTTGGTTAGCGAAGGGTTGCGTTACTATAAAACTAATGACATTTTCATCTAGAGTACTATAATCACGCTCTTTTTTGTTCTGTTCCACTTTTGATACCGGAGATATATTGTGAAAGCACCTGTTCGTGTTGCCATTACTGGCGCTGCTGGCCAAATTAGCTATTCCCTACTATTTAGAATTGCTGCTGGCGAGATGCTGGGCCTAGATCAACCAGTAATTCTCCAGCTACTTGAAATTACGCCTGCTTTGGACGCCCTTCGCGGCGTCGCGATGGAGCTTGATGACTGCGCATTTCCTCTGCTGTCTGGAATGGTTTGTACTGATGATGCAAACGTAGCGTTTAAAGATGCCGAATATGCCTTACTTGTTGGAGCTCGTCCACGTGGCCCGGGTATGGAGAGAAAAGACTTACTTGAAGCTAATGCTGCGATCTTTTCAGTGCAAGGCAAAGCCATTGATGACCACGCATCGCGCGATATCAAAGTGTTGGTAGTGGGTAATCCTGCTAATACGAACGCCTTGATTGCTCAGCGTAATGCGCCTTCAATCGATCCGCGTCAGTTTACGGCTATGACTCGACTCGATCATAATCGAGCGATATCTCAGCTTGCAGATAAATTGGACGTTACGGTGAATGATGTCACCCATATGACGATTTGGGGCAACCACTCTTCGACTCAATACCCAGACTTATTTCACGCGCAAGTATTAGGTGAGCCTGCTATTGAGAAGATCGACCAGTCTTGGTATCAAGATACGTTTATTCCTGAGGTGCAGCAGCGCGGTGCTGCGATAATTAAAGCTCGCGGTGCATCAAGTGCAGCTTCTGCTGCAAATGCCGCTATTTTCCACATGCGCGATTGGGCGCTTGGTTCAAATGACGGCGATTGGGTAAGTATGGGCGTATACAGCGACGGCAGTTACGGTATTGAGGAAGGTTTGATTTACTCCTTCCCGTGCGTATGTCGTGATGGAGATTGGAAAATTGTTCAAGATCTGTCTGTTGATGAGTTTTCTCGTGCAAAAATGGATGCAACAGCTAAAGAATTGAGCGACGAGCGAGACGCTGTTAAGTCTTTGCTGCCTTCATAACAGTCTTTTTAGCAGTCTGCATGGTAGCGTTAGCCCGCTATTGAGATGTAGTTTTTGTTAGAGAGCGCGCAAGCTTTAAGTTTGCGCGCTCTTTTTCTATCTCCTGTCGATGATTTAAATTGCGAGGTCGGTTATGACTTTTCCTAAAATTGGTAATAAAGCACCGAAATTTTCCTTAAAAAACCAAGATGACCAAGATGTGTCACTTGAGGCTTTTCGGGATCAAAAAAATGTAGTGATTTATTTTTACCCGAAAGCTATGACGCCGGGCTGTATAGTGCAAGCTTGCGGTATTCGAGATTCGAACGCGGTATTCGATGAGTTGGACGCTGTGGTGTTAGGCGTCAGCCCAGACCCCGTGGCCAAGCTCAAGCGGTTTGAAGATAAGCAGTCCCTGAACTTTGATCTATTGTCTGATGAGGGGCATCTTCTTGCTGATAAGTATGGTGTTTGGGGGCTAAAGAAGTTTATGGGGCGTGAGTTTATGGGGATTTTAAGAACGACGTTCATTGTCGATAAAAATGGTGCGCTGCGTCATATCATCGACAAGGTAAAGACCAAGACCCATCACGACCAAGTTGTTGCTTTGCTAGATTTGCTGCCAGTCTAAGTTAGATGTTGGCATTTGGCGGCTGCGCCTAGGTGGGTGCTCTTTTGCTATACTGTAAAAAGTGTGCTTAACTTCACATTGGAAAGTGAGTGAGCGGAAGAGTAATTAAGTATTGTTTCTGGTTTGAACTATACCCGTTATCGCGGCCTCACTTGCTGTATGCTTTGTAGGCGCTTGGACGTTAAATCGAGCCAAGTAGGTAGTGTTATGCCTTAGGCGTGTTATACAAGTGATTTAAGATTTAATGGTGATTTTGTGACTATAGCGGAAAGTGAGCCGTTCAATGAATCTAATGATGGTGTCGTGACTACTGTTCCTATATTTAATCAAATGTCTTTTGATGGCTCTGAACAGTGCTTGAGGCATCTGTATCGCGTTGTTACCGGCGGCCACCTTATGGCCTCGTCCGGCGAAGCTTTAGGCTTGTTGTTAGAGGTAGGCCGCGCGTGGTTTAATGCGGACTTCGCCTTGTTAACTAAGCCTGTCTCTGAAACTGTTTTTGAAGTTCAGGCATGTGCTGGGCGTGAAGATAGGTTTTATATTGGCCAGCACCTTTCGACCTCTAAGACGCTCTGTTATCAAGCTCGTTCACAAGAAGAAGTTCGAGTTATCTCCAATGTGCGTGATGAGGGTTTGATTGTGATGCCTTCGGCGTATGCTGGGGTTGAAGTGGCTTCTTATATTGGCAAAAGCGTCATTACGCCAGATGGTAGTTGTCACGTGTTGTGTTTTTTCTCGTCGAGAGCACTGACGCGCTCATTTAATGAAGACGATCATATGGTCGTTGATGATTTGGTGCGAGGTACGTCGTGTCTTCTGGATCAGCAGAACTCTTCAAGTCATCGTAAGCAAGTAGATGCGACAATGATGGCGAGTGGTTTCGTGCAAACCTTGGATGATTATATTGTTCAAGGGCAGCTGCCAGAGCTTTACGGAATTCCCGGCCGTGTAGTTGAGGTGCTGGATAGCCGTATTGGTCAGACTGATTTGAGTATTGGTCGTGTTTCTGAGTCGATGAAGTTATCTAAGCGGACTTTACAGCGGCGATTGCAGCAGCAAAATGTTAACTTTGCTGAGCTTAGGGATCAGGTTCGTTTTCATCACGCTATTCGAATGCTGGTTGAGGGTAACGTAAGTATTGATAGTATTTCGTCGGCATTGGATTTTTCCGATCGAACAAGTTTTACCAATGCGTTTAAGCGTTGGACGGGCTTGTCTCCGAGTGCGTTTAGGCGAAAGTTTCGGGATTTATAAGGTGGATTTCTCAAAATAATCTAACCATAATGGTTGTAAAAAAGAGTGAGGCCGAAGGTCTTCACTCTTTTTTTTTGGAGTTTTTTAGGCTTAATAATATAACTCTATAAGGATATGTGGAAATATTTTAATGAGGCTTGAGATAATATGTTAACTTTATGTTGTCCGTGATTTCAGGTGTTTTTTTGAGCTTTAACGCCCTTATCTTTTAGGGGGTTATATAATTCGCGCCTGAATGTTGTAATTCGCGCCTCGGGTGAGTTTTCTTGGTAAAAATGTGGCTTGGTGCTTCTTGTAGCGCTTGTTAGTTGATTGTTTATATGTAGAATATCGCCTGTAGTAGTTACCTGTAACGCCGTTTCATATTTATTTAGCAGTTGGAAAATAAAACCGTCGATGGTTGGTTGGCTAAGTTAAGTCGTCCACGTATTTGGCGTTTATATCTATTTCAATGTTTATATCTATTTTAATGTTTCTAGGTGTGGCTAATAAAATATTTAATAGCATTAATATTAAATTGCTGGCATAAGGAATCGCTCCGATGATGAACAAGTTTAGCGCTCAGCAAAAGCTACAAAATCCAGAAAATTTTGAACCTTCTAATTTTGAATCACTAGATTTAAATTTGGATATAGAAGAAGCCAGTGGTGAGAACGCCATTGGGCACTATCTTAAAAAAGCGCGCCTACCTGATGTGGTAGGTGTTCCTGCGCGGGTAGTTGAGGTTTTAACTCAGCGCATTGGGCAAGCCCCCTTGGGGATTACTGAAGTTGCAGAGGAGCTTAACTTTTCTAAGCGAACCTTGCAGCGCCGCTTGCAAAAGCAAAATGTAAACTTCGCGGAGTTGCGGGATCAAGTTCGGTTTCACTTCTCTATCGACTACTTGGTTCGTCAACAACTGAATGTGGATAGTATCTCTACCGCACTCGACTTTTCTGACCGTACAAGCTTTACGAATGCGTTTAAACGTTGGACAGGCTTATCTCCTAGTAATTTTAGAAAGTTGTTTCGTGACTACGTCTAGGTTCTAACTACTCAGTGTTGTAATCTCTTATGCTTAACTCGTGTTGTTGTGATTGCTACAGGCGCACAACTCTTGTAGAGTGTGCGATCCTTCGAATATGCAACAAAGAGGTTGTGCATGAGTTTTTTTATCGCTGAAGCTGCCGCCCAGTCTGGCGCGTCTGCTGGCTCCGAAAATGGGGGTATAATGCAGATATTATTAATTGGAGGCATGTTTGCCTTCATGTATTTCGTTATCATTCGCCCTCAACGAAAACGTCAGAAAGAACATAAATCCTTGAGCGAAAGCCTTTCAAAAGGTGATGAGGTTGTTTTGAATAGTGGTATGTTGGGTAAAATTGTTTCGGTGGATGAAAGCTATATCCAAGTCAAAGCCGCTGACAATGTAGAGTTGAAATTTCAAAAGTCTGCCATTCATGCCGTGTTGCCTAAAGGCACTATTAAGTCTATTTAATTTCTCTGTGCCACCGCAATGCACGTTGCGGTGGCTCTTCCTATTGTAGTCAATGCCATGACGCTGCTGCCTACCCCCGATAAACTCAAGCTTGCAAATTTACCGACGCCGATTCGGCCTTTAGATCGCCTATCTGAAAAGTATGGTGGCCCGCGAATTTGGTTGAAATGTGATGATCAGACAGGATCGGTGCTGTCCGGTAATAAAATACGCAAGCTGGAGTTCTGTTTAGCGGATGCGCTAGAGCAGGGCGCCCAAATGATCATCACTTGTGGTGGTTTACAGTCCAATCATTGCCGGGCGACCGCTCTTGCAGCAGCTCAGCTTGGGCTTCAGTCCCACTTGGTTTTACGTGGTAAAAAACCACCTGACAACGATGCTGATGGTAATTATCTGCTTGATAAACTTAGCGGCGCTGCTGTTTCAGTTTATCCGCCGAAGATCTACATGGAGTCGCTTCCAGGTCTTATTGCAGAGCTGATTGAGGCGTACTCTTCTAAAGGCATTAAAGCGTACTCCATACCTACAGGTGCAAGTAATGCCGTTGGTATTTGGGGCTATATCACAGCGGCTGAGGAGCTGCTGGCGGATTTCAAGCGGCTGTCGTTTTCTCCCGATGAAATTTTCTGCGCGACAGGCTCCGGTGGAACACAAGCAGGTCTAACATTGGGTATGCATTTGGCCGGCGCGAAAGTCCCCGTTACCGGCTTTGCTGTTTGCGATGATAATGCCTACTTCGACCAAAAGGTTCGTCAGGATGTATTGGCTTGGCAGCAACGTTACTTCCCTTCCGGCGCCTATCAAGATCGGCAACTTGCCGGTATCCACACAGATTTAAAGGTTAGAACGATTGATCGCTATATTGGGGCGGGTTACGCTAAAGGGTATGCGGAGCTTTATAGTAGTATTTCTGAAGTGGCTTCATTAGAGGGCGTTGTGCTTGACCCAGTTTATACCGGCAAAGCCTTTCATGGCTTGCTTAGTGAGATTAAATTAGGGAATCTTAGTCACTGCTCCGATGTGCTTTTTTTGCATACCGGCGGCGTCTTTGGTTTATACCCTTATCGCAGTGAATTCATCTAATGGTTACCAATAGTAGTTACCAAACAATATTATAATTAAGGCGTTATCGTTATGGATGTTTTGGCTGTACTAAAGGCAGTTTCTGGCTTTGTCTGGGGGCCACCAATGCTTTTGGCGATCATGGGGGTCGGCGTTTTTCTCACGGTACGGATTCGAGCTGTGTCGCTACGAAAAATACCTCATGGTATTCGTTTGCTGCTGGATGGACGCTCGACAAAGGGCGAGGGGGTTTCGCCCTTTAGTGCGCTTATGCTGTCCTTATCAGCCACTATTGGTACCGGCAATATTGCTGGGGTCGCTACTGCAATTGCGATTGGTGGTCCTGGAGCCTTGTTTTGGATGTGGTGCAGTGCCTTGGTGGGCATGGCCACAAAATACGGTGAAGCGGTTTGTGCTGTGCACTTTCGTGAGCGCAATGACAAAGGTGAGTATGTTGGTGGGCCTATGTATTACATCAAAAATGGCTTGGGTAGTCGTTGGGTATGGCTGGCTACGGCCTTTGCCATATTTGGAGGGCTCGCGGGCTTTGGTATTGGTAATATGGTGCAGGCAAATTCGATCGCGCATGCTCTGCACACCTCCTTTGGTTGGGATCGATATCTAACGTCAGTATGTTTGGCGGTGTTAGTTGCCTCGGTATTGCTGGGTGGCGTTAAGCGTATTGCGGATGTCGCTCGTTACTTGGTGCCATTTATGGCAATTGCTTATCTCGTAATGGGCTTGGTGGTTATTGCTTTCCATATTCAAGCGCTTCCGGAGGCCTTTGTACTGATTGTTAAAAGTGCGTTTACGCCGGTTGCGGCTCAAGGTGGTTTTGCTGGTGCAGCTGTTTTAATGGCCATTCGTATGGGCGTAGCAAGAGGGGTTTTCTCTAATGAAGCCGGACTTGGTAGTGCGCCGATTGCACACGCTGCCGCTTCGACAGATAACCCTGTTAAGCAAGGCAGTATTGCGATGCTGGGCTCGTTTATTGACACTATTGTCGTGTGTTCAATCACAGGCTTTGCGATTGTACTGACAGGGGTCTGGTCCGGAGGCTTAGAGGGGGTGGCGATTTCTCAAGCAGCGTTTGGCGCTGTGTTGCCTTATGGTGATATCGCGGTTTCTCTGGCCTTGGTAGTGTTCGCATTTACCACAATTTTGGGCTGGAGTTATTATGGCGAACGCTGTGCTGAATACTTGCTCGGTGGGCGTGCCGTTGCGCCGTATCGTGTGCTTTGGGTATTGGCTATCCCCTTAGGTGTTATGCTTAAGGAGTATGCCGGGCACGAAGCTATTTGGCTTTTGGCTGACGTACTCAATGCACTTATGGCTTTGCCTAATCTTGTGGCTTTGGTCTTGCTGTCTGGCGTTATTGCTCGTTTAACGAACGAATATTACTTCAAAAAATGAAAGGATTGAAGGGGTTGATATGAGAGATACTCGCCTGGTCATTGCTATATCCTCACGTGCACTGTTTGATATGGCGGAGAGTCATCAAGTGTTTGAGGAGGAGGGCTTGAGTGCGTACTCCAAATATCAAATTGAAAAAGAAGATGTGCCGCTGGAGCCTGGAGATGGCTTTACGATGGTAACCAAACTGCTGAATATCAACAAAATGTTGGACGGTTTACCTAAGGTTGAGGTCATTTTGTTGTCTCGTAACAGTGCCGACACTGGCCTACGAGTGTTTAATTCGATACATCATTATGGTTTAGATATATCTCGAGCAGCGTTCAGTGGTGGCCGCAGCCCTTATCGGTATATATCGGCATTTAAGTGTGACCTATTCTTATCAAGCGATGCGAGTGATGTTAAACAAGCTTTAGAAAGTGGGGTTGCCGCAGCGACATTGTTGTCATCAAGTAAAGACAAGCAATCTAGAGACGACCTGAGGTTCGCATTTGATGGTGATGCGGTATTGTTCTCTGATGAGGCGGAAAAAGTTTACCAACATCAAGGGCTTGAGGCTTTTACGAAAAGTGAAACCACCTCCGCTAAGACGCCTTTGAGCGGGGGGCCATTTAAATCATTCCTGTCGGCTCTGCAAAGCTTGCAGGGGGAGTTTAAAGGCGATACATGCCCATTGAGGACTGCGCTTGTAACAGCGCGCTCAGCACCTGCTCATGAGCGAGTGATTCGCACGCTTAGAGCCTGGGGTATTCGCATTGATGAATCCTTGTTTCTCGGTGGTCTAGACAAAGGTGAGTTTCTTAAAGCTTATGGCGCAGATGTTTTTTTTGACGATCAACAGCTGCACTGTGAGTCAGCCAAGAGTCATGTCGCAGCGGCACACGTGCCCCACGGTGTCTCAAATAGTAACAAGTAGAGCGCGTTGATGGTTGTAATAACCGTTGGCAATATGAAAGGGCTCTAAGTCATACAAAATCTATCTAGCGCAGTCTGTGTATTGGCTTTAGGTGCGCGCATCCCCTGCTAAGCTTTTAATAGTGAACTCCAGTTTGTCGTTTGAGTTGGCGAGCTGTGGTTCCGTATGCTTTTCAGGGGGTGCGGAATGATAAAGAAAATACTATTTGCGACCGATCTTGGAGCGTTTACTGCGCATGCCTTGCTGCATGTGGAATCGCTTTCTCGTAAATGTAATGCTCAAATTTGCCTGCTACATGCCGTACCTCCATTAGAGGAGTTTACTCAAGCGATAATCAATAGCTATTGTTCTGAAAGCGTCAAGCAAGAGATTTTGCAAGCCAAAGGCATTGATGGTTTGCTCGAATCATTGCGCGATCAAGTTTATGAAAAAATTGCCGCTAACCGGCTAATTGATGATGATTTGTTGTCGAGAATTTCGGAGGTACTTGTTGTGACTGGAAACCCAGCCAAGGTTATTCTTGTCGAGGCTGAGCGTGTGCATGCTGACCTGATTGTGATGGGGAGCCATGGCTCGCAAGCGCTTTGCTCGCAAGTGCTAGGGTCTGTTACTACACGTGTTTTACAGCTAGCCAAAGTGCCTGTGTTGATGATTCCAATGATGAGCCCGAGTGTCCTACAGGGGCGTTGAGTGTTTAGTGGGTAGCGCCAAAAAATGCAAATCGAAGCCCTATAACCATTAAAATAGCCGCTAAGATTGGCTGAAGTACCGTGTTGGGTACTTTCGCTGCGATTTTAGCGCCAACGTGCACGGCGGGTAGCGAGCCTATCAGGAGCCCCGCTAGCAACATGAAATCAATATTCCCGTTAGCCATATGGCCCAGCCCCGCGATAAGCGTCAGAGGCACCGCGTGGGCAATGTCGGTTCCTATAATGTGAAGTGCAGGCATGCGAGGGTAAAGTGTTAGCAGTAGTGCTGCACAAAAGGCACCGGCGCCGACCGATGATAGGGTGACAAAAATACCTAAAAGTATACCGCAAATGAAAGTAATGCTGTTTGCGTGTTTGTTGGGCTTTGGC
This sequence comes from Alteromonadaceae bacterium, assembly GCA_002746115.1. Lineage (GTDB taxonomy): Bacteria > Pseudomonadota > Gammaproteobacteria > Pseudomonadales > Cellvibrionaceae. The sequence continues at coordinate 9,192 of NVXL01000214.1, read as the reverse complement.
GCTTCTGATTCATCTTGACCGCTCTCCCCTTGAATGCGAGTCTTAAAAAAGACAACAAGTGAAGTAAGTATCAGCATGACTCCTAATGAGTGGCTAAGGGCTGGAGCGTAGTCGAGACCCGGTGGTAGGAGGTATTTTAATGTGTAACTCGTGAGCAGTGACGAGGGAAGGCTGCCGGCAGCTAATATTAGTACTAGCCGCCAACGAATGGTCCCTTGGCGCTTATGGGCATGCATGGCGCCGGTCTTGGTGGCGGCGGCATACAGCAAATCAGTGCCTATAGCGACTTTCGCTGGAATCCCTCCTAGGATAAGTAGTGGGGTCATCAAAGAGCCGCCACCGACGCCTGTCATACCTATAGCTAGGCCGACACCGGCTCCAGCAAGAATGTGGAAAAGTATATCTATACTCATAAGTAAGAAAAAGCCTTAAACCGTAACTAAATATCAAAAAAGGCTGGCAAATATAACCATCTATTACTATTCTTCAAAAGAATATTTGATTATATTTTTATAATGAAATTGATTCTTAACCCTTTTTTATCCTAATTAGCTAGTTACCAATTGAATTGTCGCACTTGGAGCGCATATGAAACTGCAGCAGTTGCGTTATATTTGGGAAGTCGCGCATCACGAATTAAACGTATCCGCAACCGCCCAAAGCTTGTATACATCCCAGCCAGGAATCAGTAAACAGATTCGCTTGTTGGAAGATGAGCTTGGTGTTGAGGTGTTTTCCCGTAGCGGAAAACATCTTACCCGTATTACTCCTGCGGGAGAAGCCATTTTGAGAACCGCTGGTGAAATTCTGCGTAAAGTAGAAAGTATCAAGCAGGTGGCTCAAGAGTTTAGTAATGAGAAGAAGGGGAGCTTGTCGATAGCGACGACGCATACCCAGGCTCGTTACGCTTTACCGAAGGTTATCGGTGGCTTTATAAAGAAATATCCCGACGTCTCTTTGCATATGCATCAAGGTACACCGATGCAAATCTCTGAGATGGCTGCCGATGGTTCTGTTGACTTTGCTATCGCCACAGAGGCTTTAGAATTGTTCAGTGACTTGATTATGCTGCCATGCTATCGCTGGAACCGTTGTGTGTTGGTTCCTAAAAATCACCCTCTATGCCAGATCTCTCAGCTGTCTTTGGAGGATGTGGCTAAGCATCCTATCGTTACTTATGTGTTTGGGTTCACTGGGCGCTCGCGCTTAGATGAGGCTTTCATGGAGCGTGGGTTGGCACCTAAGGTTGTATTTACAGCGGCAGATGCGGATGTTATCAAAACCTATGTTCGTTTGGGATTGGGTATTGGTATCGTTGCGAAAATGGCTTACGACGAGTCTACGGATTCCGACTTGGTAGCTTTGGATGCGAGCCACCTGTTTGGTGCTAGCATTACCAAGATTGGCTTTAGACGTGGTACTTTTTTACGTGGCTTTATGTACGAGTTTATCGAAGAGTTTGCTCCACATCTTACTAAAGATTTAGTTTCGGAAGCGTTTAATCGCCACTCGCGACTTGAGCTTGATGAGATGTTCTCTCATATCGATTTGCCTGAAAAATAAAACATTTGATTGTTTTAAATACCTAAAAAAGCCAGCATAGCTGGCTTTTTTAGGTTATTGGCTTCAATGTCAGCGCTATGTGCTTGCTGCAGATGTTGGATCGCAGCCTAGCTGTGGTAAGTAATCGGTTTAGAGCTTTAGAGAAAGTCTAAATCGTTATCTTTCATTATTTCTTTGAGCTCTTCCGCTTCGCTGGTCTGCTGTTCAAGTACTTCTTTAAGAAACTTCATGAAAACAGTGTAAATCACCGGTGTTTCTTCACCTTTGTCGATAACAAAAAACGGCGCGCGTTCGACATTGTACTTGGCCGCAATTAGCATTCCGGGGCTGTTCGAGTCGCGTTCATCAGCGATGATTGTCTCGTCAATTCTAGCCATATGACCCATTTTTTCTAGTTTATCGGCAACTTCACCACATTTTTTACATGGGGATCCGTCGGCGAGAATTTTTTTCACAAAGGTGATTTTCATAAGGTGCTCGTGTTAATAGTGTCGCAAGCGTTAATCGGATGCATGAAATTTTACGCTATTTTTTACTGTGATCGACATGCAGACCGCATTCTTTTTTTGTGGCTTCTTCCCACCACCAGCGACCTTCACGTTCATGCTGCCCAGGACCCACAGGTTTGGTGCACGGTTCACAGCCAATAGACAGAAAACCTTGGTCGTGGAGAGGGTTGTAGGGCACATTGTTCTTGCGAATGTATTGCCATACTTCAGTAGAGCTCCAGTTAGCAAGAGGGTTGAATTTGGTTAGCGTCTCTCCTGGGCGAGCAAAGATGCGGTCGTTTTGAATGACCGGGATTTCGGCTCGTGTACCAGGGTTTTGGTCTTTGCGTTGACCTGTAACCCATGCGTCTAGTGTTAAGAGTTTCTTGCGCAGTGGTGCCACCTTGCGAATGCCACAGCATTCTTGGTGATTGTCTGTGTAAAAACTATACAGGCCTTTTTCGGCTACCAGTTTTTGGACGGCGTTAGCGTCGGGGAACAGCACCTCAAGCTGGATGTCGTACTGTTGGCGAGCCTTTTCTATCAACTGGTAGGTTTCTCCGTGCAGGCGCCCGGTATCTAAGCAAAACACGCGGACGCCAGCTTTGATTTTGCTTGCCATGTCGACCAATACGATGTCTTCGGCTCCGGAGAAGGAGATGGCGATGCTATCGTAAGTGCTGATGGCATATTCTAAAATCTCCTGAGGGCTTGATTCCTGGAGTTTGTGGTTTATATCGACGTGGTTTAGCGTCTCACTCATAGTGCTTATATCTCTGCTTAGATCTTTGCTAATAAAATGTCGGCCGAGTGTAGGGGTCAGCCAAAGGTGAAAAGCATACCAGAGCTGTGGGCTTCTGCAAAATAATGAAGTCGAATACTGTTATAACCAAAGTTCTCGGAAGGTCGTTTTTGATCTCCATTAGTTATAACATTGACTCTAATTGTTACAGTCACCACTTAAGAGCTACTCTTAAAGCAGTTGCCTTTAAAAATGCAACACGGTAGATTGACGATTCGTTCATCGAGTACTTTTAAAGCTCGACGCATCAATTTAGGTATTAGGTATCAAATAATAGGAGCATTTTGTGGAAATCGCGTGTTTAGACCTTGAAGGTGTATTGATTCCAGAGATTTGGATCGAGTTTGCAGCAAAAACCGGCATTGAAGCGTTAAAAGCGACAACGCGTGACATATCGGATTATGACGAACTGATGACTATGCGTTTAAGCGAGCTTGATAAAGCGGGCCTCGGTTTGAACGAGATTCAAGAAGTGATTGCTACGCTGAGCCCTTTAGATGGCGCCGCTGATTTTTTGAACTGGCTACGCGATCGCTTTCAAGTGGTAATTCTGTCGGATACTTTTTACGAATTTGCAGGCCCTTTGATGAAGCAACTTGGTTGCCCAACCTTGCTGTGTCATAAGCTAACTGTTGATGATACCGGTAAAGTGGTGGATTACAATCTACGCCAAGTAAACCCTAAGCGCCAGGCAATTGCTGCATTTAAGACACTGTATTATCGTACGATTGCTGCAGGCGACTCTTACAATGACACTACTATGTTGACTGAGGCTGATGCAGGTATTCTGTTTAATGCACCTCAGAACGTGATTGAAGAATTCCCGCAGTTCCCAGCCGTGCATTCTTATGACGATCTTCGTCAAGCTTTTCTTGATGCGAGTAATCGTAAACTAAGTCTGTAGGAAACTAAGTCTGTAGTCTCCTATTCTAAGCGCATAAATCTTCCTGGCCTCGCCCAGCTATCGTGATAGCTTAATGTGGCGCTAGGAAAATTGCTTTAGCGTATCGAGTAAAATTTGCACTTTATAGCAAGATTCGTCGTATTCCTCTTTCGCTTTTGATTCGCTGGTAATGCCGCCACCGCCCCAGCAATAAATACGATTCTTATGGATGAGAAGTGAGCGGATTGCAATGTTACTGTCTAGCCGTCCGTGGCAACTTAAGTAAAACAATGAGCCGCAATAGATGTTGCGAGGGTGTGCTTCTAGAGCATGGATGATTTCAATGGCACGTTTTTTGGGCGCACCGGAAATAGAGCCGCCAGGAAAACTGGTATGCAAAAACTGCAGCGGGCTAGTTGAATCTAAGAGTTTACCTGTGACCGTGCTAATTAAGTGATGTACGTTAGGGAAGCTGTGTAAGGCAAAAAGCTTGGGTGTTTTTACTGTGAAGGGCTCACATAGTCGATTAAAATCATTCCGCAATAAGTCGACAATCATTAAATTTTCAGCGCGATTTTTCTCACTGTTAACTAAGGCATTGGCTCGCGCTTCGTCTTCTATAGGGTCGGCTGAGCGCTCACAAGTGCCTTTGATCGGTTGGGTGGTGCCATGGCCATCTTGCACTCGGATAAAACGCTCGGGGGACAAACTCAATACTGAATCGTCACCTAGTTCTATAAAGCCGCTATAAGGACTGGGTAGGACTTTACGGAGGGTAAGGTAAGCATGATCAGCGCTGCCGCTAAATTCTCCGCTAAAGCGTTGTGCATAATTAACCTGATAGGTGTCGCCAGCGCGAATTAACCTTTGGATTTCTTCAAAGCCGTTTTGATAATCCGCGTGGCGAAGATCCGGCGTTAAGCCTGTCACCTTAAATGCGTCACGTGTGCCGAATACACTTGCATGACCTTGTGTATGGACTTGCGCGCTTGTACTGACGGCTTGGCGTATTTGTTGGCGATGGGGTTCTGGGCAGCAGGGCAAAAAGACGAGGTAAGTATGTTTGAGTTGGTGATCTTGTATTAGCGCCCAATTGAAAATCCCGACCAGGCTGTCGGTGAGCTGTTCTTGCGGCCAACGATTGTTTTTCAGGTAACGGGATTGGTCGTGCTCATAGTTAAAGTATCCTAATGCCCCACCAATAAACGGCAAGGATTCTAATAACTCGGAGTGGGGTGGGGGTGCTTTTAGTTGTGCAACTTCTTGTTCGACATGTGCAACGCTCGGATTGTTCAGTATTTTCAAGGGCTGCGCACTGAGAATGTCGTATCGACCACGATTCGCGTCGTTGCGTCCGCTATCGAGCCAGACACGGCGGCCAAAGGGACGTAAGCATTGAAAGTATTTATCCGAATCGTTGTGATAGGGGATGCTCTCTACATCGGAATGTGGTTTCGTCATACGCGTGGCATTGGTGGGTTGGCGCAAGATTCTAAAAGCTTTCGATAAATTATGCTACATCAATTCAAGCCTTGGGGTATAGTGTTGCGCAAAAAATGACGGTATTTATTTGCCGCGTTAAGTTTTATTGCTGTCCGTGTTGTTGTCCGCAATGGGTATCCTCAATTTATTCTTCAAGAGTAGTAACTGTATGAGTACGTCAGCACAGAATGATATTGTCTGGAAAAAAGGTATTTGCGGCATATGCCCTGCGGCTTGCTGGGTAGAAGCCGGATATGAAGAGGATAAAATTGTTGAGCTGAGAGAGGATCCGGATCATGCCTTGGGTATGATATGCAAACGCGGCCAGCATGCGCCAGAAATTATCTACTCCGAACACAGGCTCCGTCAACCGATGAAGCGCGTTGGCCCCAAAGGTAGCCACCAGTTTGAGCCGATCAGCTGGGATGAAGCTTACGACACTATTGTTGAAAATTTAAATAAAATCAAACAAGAAAGTGGCGCTGAGGCGACAGCTGTATACACGGGCCGCGGCGCCTTTGAGTTATCGCTGTGCGATATGTTTCAGCCGAAAGGGGTGAAAGTCTCCTCTGCATCGAACGTTCTATTCCCTTTTGGTTCTCCTAATACCATGGGTGTTGGCGCGCTATGTTATGTCTCCTTTGCGATGATGGCGCCGCACGTCACGATGGGGCGCATGTTGGTAAACATGTTTACCGATATTGAAAATGCCGAGATGCTGCTGATTTGGGGCGCTAACCCGGCGACTGATTCGCCGCCTTTAGATATGTATCGCTTAGAAGCCGCCGCAAAACGAGGTGCTGACCTTGTTGGCATCGACCCGCGTAGAAGTGAGTCAATTCAGCGGACGTCCGCACAGTGGCTGCCTATTCGGCCGGGTACCGATGGCGCACTTGCTCTAAGTTTGATTGAAGTGTTGATCGAAGAAGAGCTATACGACGAAGACTTTGTTGAGAATTGGACCCACGGTTTCGATGAGCTTTGCCAGTATGTACAGCATTTCACACCAGAAGTTGCCGAAAAAATTACCGGTGTTGGCGCTGATGATATTCGAGATTTAGCGCGTCGTATCGCCAATGCGAATGGCGCATGCCCGGTGATGTATACAGGGCTGGAATACTCCAATACAGGCTTGCAAGCAATCCGCGCTGTACACATTCTTTTTGCATTGGCTGGGCATCTTGATGTGCCTGGCGGTGTTGGTTTGTCGATGCTGGGGGATCACTTCCCGATTAATCGCGAGTGTAATCAGGAAAATCCAGACATTGATTTAGCTGTCGCGCGTGATCGCTTCCCGCTGTATAGCCACTACCGTGGTGAGTCGCATGCGATGGGCTTGGTCGATGCGGTACTTAAAAAAGACCCCTACCATATTCGCGGCTTAATAGTGCATGGCGCCTCGTTATTAACCTCTTGGCCGCAAACTCAGGTTTGGCGAGAAACCTTGTCGAAATTAGATTTTATGGTCTGCATTGATCGCCAGTTAACGGCTGACGCGGCCTATGCTGATATTGTACTGCCTGCGACCACTATGTTTGAGATTGACTCTTACGCCGTGTATGGCGGTTTATTTCGCTTACGAGAAAAAATGGTCGAGCCTGTAGGTGAGGCGCGCAATGATTATTTAATTATGGCGGAACTCGCCGAGCGCTTAGGTTATGGCCATTTATACCCTCAGTCAGAAGATGCAATGATACGTCAAGCGCTTGTGGGCTCTGGGTATTCGCTTGAAGACGTTAAAGAAGCGGGCGGCTGGGTGAGCTTGAAAAACCCGATGATGGAATATAAAAAGTGGGAAAAAGGCGGCTTACGCGAGGATAAAAAACCAGGTTTTGATACGCCTACCGGCAAGTTTGAAATTTGGTCCACGGTGCTTGAAGATTTTGGCTACGAGCCTTTGCCTAAGTACGTCGAGCCGAAAGAGGGTCCAATCGCGAACCCTGCGATGACCAAACATTACCCCTTGGTATTTAACTCCGGGGCACGCACGCATACAGAGTTCCGCTCACAGTTTCATAACATTAAAGGCTTGTGTAAAGAGAATCCTGAGCCTGTTGTTGAAATGAATACGCATGACGCACAGGCGCGAGGCATTCAATCGGGAGATCTTGTTGAGGTTTCCACTGCGCGTGGGCAGGTACCGTTTCGAGCAGTGGTGAGTGAGGATATTGTACGGGGGGCGATTGAATGTAATATGGGTGGTGGCGTCCCGAATGCACCGCAAGCGTGGCAGGAGTGGAATGCGAACTTGCTGACTGATGTTGAAAATTTCGATGAAATTAGCGGGTTCCCGGTATACAAAGCTTTGTTATGTGAAATTCGTAAGCTTCAGGGTGCAGAAGAGGGCACTGAAGCGCATTGGCAATCAAAGTCGATGAGCCGCTCTTCATCCGTGCTAGGTGAACAAAGCGGTTCGGGTCTTAGTAAAAGTGCAGCGGCGAAGGTTGAGCGAGATCGCAGTGATTTACCACAAATTTATCTCGATAATAATGCGACCACGCAAGTCAGTGAAAAAGTCCGTGCTGCCATGATCCCGTTTCTTGGGATGAATTCTGGCAACCCATCGAGCTTACATCAATATGGCAAAAGTGCTCGGGAAGCTTTAGATACGGCACGCCGAAGTGTTGCGCGTTTAATTAACACTTTACCTAAGCGAATCATTTTCACCGCCGGGGGATCAGAGTCGGATAACCTCGCTATAAAAGGGGTTGCTTTCGCTAATGCGGAAAAAGGTAAGCACATTATTACCTGCAAAATTGAACACCCAGCCGTGCTTCAAAGCTGTGAGTTTTTGGCGCGTATTGGCTATGAAATTACGTATCTTGATGTTGATGATCAGGGCATGGTGAGCGAGCAGGCGCTTGGAACCGCTCTGCGTGAAGATACCGTTTTGGTGTCTTTAATGTTGGCTAATAACGAGGTGGGTTCCATTCAGAATATTCGGCGCTTATGTGAATTAGCGCATGAAAAAGGCGCGTTATTTCATTGTGATGCGGTCCAAGCGATTGGCAAAATTTCGGTCGATGTAAAAGCCTTGAATGTTGATTTGTTGTCTATTTCTGCACACAAATTTCATGGGCCCAAAGGTGTTGGTGTTCTTTATAAAAAGAAAGGGGTGAAAATTGAGCCCTTAATTCACGGTGGTAAGCAAGAAGCGCAAATGCGTGCTGGCACCGAGAATATCCCTGGTATTGTCGGTATGGGTAAAGCGGCCGAGTTAGCGATTGTGGATCTGCGTAGTTCGGAGCAGGTGAGTGTGCTGCGAGATCGTTTACAGCTGGGTATTCTTGCTTTAATTCCGGGGGCTAGGGTAAATGGTTGTATTGAACAGCGATTACCCAATACACTTAATATGACATTGCCGGAATTGCGTGGCGAGTCTTTGGTGGTTGCCTTGGATCAGCATGGTATATGTTTGTCTTCTGGCTCAGCGTGTAAAACTGGTTCGCCAAAACCTACTCATGTATTGATGGCGATGGGACGAAGCGATGAACAGGCACATTGTTCTGTACGCTTCTCGCTAAGTGCTCAAACGACTGAGCAAGACATTGAACGAACTTTAGAAGCGCTTAAAGCGGTATTGCTTGAAATGGCGACGACTGTGCGCTTTTTGTCATGTAAATAGTTATCATGTAAAAAATTGAAATGTTAATCAATACAGATTAACGCGCTAATTGGAGGGTCGGGGATGGCTTTTTATCCTTTGGAGCAGCTTAGCCGGATGTCAGATGGTTATCAGAAGGCATTCAAGGTCGCTGATAAGCAGTTGTTACTATGTCAGGTTGAGGGGGATGTATATGTTATTGAAAATCGTTGCCCGCATATGGATTTAACGTTCACCTATGGTACCTTACTTCCCGGTAAACAAATCCGTTGCCCAGCGCATGGTATTGCGTTTAGTCTCGATTCGGGTAAAGCGGATGGGCCTTTAGCGGAGGCCTTGGAGTGTTTGCAAAAGTTTAGCGTCGTGTATC
>NVXL01000213.1 GCA_002746115.1 Alteromonadaceae bacterium | reverse complement strand
ATCCAAAAGATATGGTTATACTACTATTAGCAAGAGCTAACCCAGCGAGATCAACTACGAGCACCTGTCGCAAACACCCATCACCCTGCCGCAAACACCCATCACCCTGCCGCCACGACAGGATCAAGGAGCCTATGCACGTTCCCCCAAACACGAACAAACCTTTGCGCCAAACCTTTATTAGCGGGTACTTTACTCACTAATGGCCACGTTTTTTTCTCCCTCCATCCTCACACCACAATCCCTTACTGTTCGAGCCTTACGCCTGGGCTAGCGGCTAAGCCTTAGGGCTTAGGCCATCAGACGGATGTTGTTTGCCACTGAAATGGTATTAAATGGTTTCAAGCCACACAACACACGACTGAGAGTTCAAGTGAAACCAATATCGGAATCAACCAATAATAACGTCTTCCAGATAGTACCGATCAGAGACAGCGATCGCGGCACTCAGACGCGAAAAATTACTTTAGGTATGCGTATGCGAACGATGATAAACGACATGCGTGAGCGCATGATCAACCTCGAGCTTACTTTAAGCAAAGCCATCTCAGAGAAGCATGAGCTTATGCACGAATTAAGCAAAACACGTCGGCAGCTCATTTCATTAAAGGCGGCTGCAATCATTCACGAGAAAACCGCAGTAGAAGAGGCTCGCAAGGTAGGCTCGCTGAAAAAGCAATTGGCTAGTACCTATCGCCTCTCATTAGTCAATCAACAATAGCTGCGAACCCAACAAAAAAACAACAATATTAACGGCAAAACAACAACAACAATGTTAACGGCAAAAACAACAATAAATAATAATAAAAGATTATAATAAAACAATTAAAACTATAAAATAATATACAACAGGATACAGCCAAGACTTGAAAACATCCGACTCACATGGTTGTTGCAGCTCCAGAACATTGTCAAAAAAGCTTTCACTACAATATTGATAAGCTAAACGCTCGCTTAGTATGCTTTACCGTAGCGACTAGAAAGAGACCCGATAAACCACCATTTGTCGGGTCTTGCTTTTAAGCCCCAAGGAACCGATCCCCTCACCGCCCTCCTCACCGCACAAACCCCAGCGTTTATCCACGACTCATCGACAGTGCTATACTCAAATCTAACGATAATAACTAAATACCTATTGATTACGCCCCTTGTGCTGAGCTACTTTAGGCCGCTCTCAATACCAGCACAATTAAACTCATCTCCGAGTTTTGGTAACAAAAACAGGATATAAGTCCGATAAAGTAATCGTCACTGATGAAAATTACTAAACGGAAATAAACCTCATGAACAAAATACAGACAAAGTACAAAAGCACATCGATTAGAAAAGCCTTATGTTTGGCCGGACTTATCGCACTATCAAGCCAAGCATGGCAAGTTCAAGCCGACACACACACGGATATTAACGCAAGTTTTGACCAAGCCGTCTACACAGAAGAAACCTTAGGTGACCTCGATACCGCGATCAAACTTTATACCGACATTATCGCCAACACCGATAATCAACGAGTTGTATCGGCAAAAGCCTTATTACACCTCGGGCGATGTTATAAAAAGCTGGGCGACAACTCTCAAGCACTGCTCAACTTTAACGCCCTGATTGATCAATACGGTGATTTTGCCAATATCGTCGCAAATGCAGAAGACGAAAAATTTAGCCTGCCGTTTACACAGCTCAATTTACTTCCACCGCCATGGGTCGACGGCGAGGTTCTTGAATACACCATCCATAACCCCGCAGGGCTAAAAGAAAGCTACACAAATCTCGTGAAACTCAAGCAAATAGGCACAAACGGGCAAGTCCAATGGCTAAATCAACAGGTCTTTGCCAGCGCCCACAACCGACGACAAATCGCGGTGAGTTTATTAGAGGACGAAGAAAGCGGTGAGACCATTTCTACCGATCTCCGTGGCCCACATTGGCCAGGAATGAGCACCGAAGTGAAAGATGGCAAGGTGATCATGCGAAACAATATCTCTAACGAGGTCATTGTAGAAGACTTCAAACCCGGATCAATCTCCGATAGTAGTATGGAAACTATTATCCGACGACTACCGCTACAAAAAGACTACAGCGTCACAATACCGAGTTACAGCCATCAAGCCGGTGGTTATATCCACCTTGATTTACAGGTACTTGATGACAACACAAGAATTGACGTTCCCGCAGGGAGTTACAATACTTACCACGTAAAAGTCACCTATCGCCAATTTAAGGCAGCACTATTTAGCATGGAACTATGGGTTGCGAAGGATGAGCCAAGCCGCCCTATTGTGATGTATAGCGTTCAACACCAAACGTTTAAACTTAAGGGTAGCGGATCACTCTCAGCGTCACAAGCAACCACATATCGCTATGCCAGTAAAAACGCAGAATTTGAATTGGCAAAACGCTGGCACGCTTTTGATACATCACATAAAAATGATGAGCATCTTCAATTAATGATTGTGCCTTTTGATGCCACCGGAACCGTCGGATACCTTGATGTGTCGGATCACCCTACTGGCGAGTGGTACCCCACAGACCCGAAAATGCCTGCGGAATGGGCCATTGAGTGGGCGACCGGTTTTTTCAAAAACTTTGTCCCTCGTGAAGCGACTATGGAAGAATTTACGGTGAACGGTAACAAAGCCATTCGTTATGTTTCTGACTACGAATTCAACAAAAAAGCTATGGTCGAGTACCGTGCGATTATTCTTCACGAGAAACATCGATACTCGTTTATTTTTCAAATCGAAAAAGATAGCTTCGAGAGCCATCGTGCTGAGTATGATCAAATGATTGAAAGCTTTAAAGTAATCGACGCCACATCAACTAAAACAGCGACTAAAACAGCAAGCAAACAACCACAGAACAAGCCACTGTAATCGCTAAATAACCACGAAGTATCTTCTATGTTAATCAGCACAAAACCTAAAATAAAGCCCTATCTCGCAGCCTTATGCTTGGGTTTTGTGCTGCCAACACTTTGCATTATGTGGTTTATGTATCACTCAATGCAAAACGAGCGAATTGCTACTGAGCAAAAATTAAAATCGATTTACTATAAAGATGCACTTAAATCGCTAGCGGCAGTACAGCAACTTTGGAATTCTAGGACAAGGAGTTATTTTGAGCAACAAGCCTCTGACACTAATAGCAATACCGGCAATACCAGCAGCACAAACAATACAAACCAAAACTACGGAAAATTATTTTCCGAGATTATCCAGCAGGACTATGTCGACAGTGTTATCTTATGGAAGCCGGACGGTCAAGTCGCCTACCCCAACGCCACTACCAACACCTCAAATGCGCCAATCAAACACCCCTTGTGGCAAAAAGCACAGCACCAAGAATTTTACCTCAAACAGCATGCGCAAGCCCTTCAAAGCTATAAGAAATTAAAAGCTTTAATCCCAAAATATGATACGCAACACCGTCAAAAACAAGCCAAGATTTTACTCGCCATGGCACGTAACGCATACAAGTTAAATCAGCTGAAACAGACAGGCCTATATTATCAACAACTCGTGGACACCGAGCAAAAGCAGCAAGCTCTAGACTCCAATGTGCGCAGTACCGCTATGGATGCAAGGCTGCGTATAGCCGAGCTAAACCCCAATGAGGAAAATTTACGCGCACTAGCCACCCAACTCAATGACTATCAGCACAAGCAAATGCCCGCTAGCCAACGTCTCTTTATCGCGCAGCGAGCGCTAGCGGTAGCAAAACAAGCCGGTATTGATCACCTGACATTCCCAACGATTGATGCAGAGCAACTTGCCCAAAACATCCTGAAAAATAAGCAAACCCGCGCAACATTAACACCGAGAACGGGCGCGACCACGGTTAATTCCGAACACATTGCACTGCATACCAAAGATAAGCGTATAACCTTGCTTGTAAACAAACACCTGCTGGCAGACACATTTACGGATGAGTTCCAACACAGCTACAGCGGTGCCAAACTTAATATCAATATTATCTCAGCAAACGACAATAGCGCATCTGCTGAGGTATTTATGAAAATACCTTTAAACGACAGATTAGAGGGTTTGACCTTTGTTGCCGACTGGCAGAACCGTACGACTTTACACGACTCGATTACGGCCAAAACCTGGTTATTTCTTTGGACCGGTTCAATGGTTATCGCCATACTCATCATTTCCTCCATCTACGTTGCCTACTATATGAATAGGCAGGAAAAGTTGCACCAACTCAAAAACGACGTAGTGGCGACAGTCTCCCATGAATTAAAAACCCCATTGACCTCGATTCGCCTACTTATTGATAACATGTTAGAAGATAGCGATTGCCCCCAGCAGACCGTAAGAGAATATATCGAAATTATTAGCCGAGAAAATATTCGCTTGACACACCTAGTCGATAACTTTCTAACCTACTCACGGGTTGAACGTGACCAGCATAATTTCTACTTCGACACAGTGCAAGCCGAGCAAGTTATCGATGAATCTCTAGAAGTACTCGCTGAGAAGTTTAAACAGCAAAACGTCACACTACACAAAATCATGCCTAAAAACTCTGACGAGATTTTATTCGAAGGCGATAAAGACATGCTAAAAACCGCCTTAATCAATCTACTTGATAACGCCTGTAAATACAGCTCAGATGACAAACACATCACCCTTGAATGCCAGACCATTTACGATCACAAAAATGGCTCACATATCGTATTCTCCGTCACCGACAAGGGAATAGGCTTGAGTAAAAAGGACTGCCAAAGAGTATTTAATCGATTTTTCCGTGCTGATCCTTACCTCAATAGAAAAACCGAAGGTTGCGGGCTAGGCTTATACATTGCCGCCTATATTGCCCGCGCTCACAATGGCCGTATCGACTTACAAAGCACACTCGGACAGGGCAGCACCTTTAGCCTACTCATCCCAACAACCGCCTCAACAGATTAGAATAAGCGTCATGACCGAAGCCCCCACACCTAGCGATCAACACAGCGTCCTTATCATTGAGGATGATTCCGCGATTATCCGTGGATTAAAAGATAGCTATAGCCGTAAGAAGTACCAAGTTTACACCGCTATGGACGGAGAACAGGCCCTGGAGATCGCCTTCTCGACGCCGGTTGACTTGATATTATTGGATATTATGCTGCCAAAGATTAATGGCTTTGATGTCTGCGCCCAGATCCGCGAAGCTCAAATCGACACGCCTATTATCATGTTAACCGCTAAAGGGCATGAGGACGACATTGTGCGCGGCTTAAACCTTGGCGCCGATGATTATGTCACTAAGCCCTTTAGCATTAACCAGCTTCACGCTAGAAGCCAAGCCTTCATCCGTCGACACGCCAAGAGTCAAACCCATTCCTATCACTTTGGTGACTTTAATCTTTGCACTCAAACACATCGATTAACACGTCACATTTCACAAGAGAGGCAGGAGAAACAAGAGACCCAAGCCCCCATCAAGTTAACGCCCAAAGAGTACAATATGTTAGCTTTTTTCTTGAGTCGCGCAGGCCACGCCCTCACTCGCGAGACGCTGCTCAACGCCGTCTGGCGTAACAGCCTCCTAACGACTGAACGCAGTGTCGACCGCTGTGTCACGACTTTGCGTAAAAAAATTGAAACCAACCCTCGATCCCCAAAGTTTATTCAGTCCATCAGAGATGTAGGCTATCGATTTGTAATCGATTAATTGCTGGCGCGGGTGATTTTGCTGGAAAGACTCGAGGAATACGGCGTAACGTCGTTACGCTTGCTTATCTTTCTTTTGTTCCGGTTTGGACGGGAAAAGCCATTTGGCCACGACATAAAGTAAGCCTACAACCTGTACAGTGTTTGTCGCTAACAGCGTTACAACAACTTCTTTATCCAAGTTAATTAAAGTCCGGTAGGCGTCTCCGTCGGAGATTTTTATTTGATATGAGCTCATTAATAACGTTACAAATGTCACGGTTACGAAGGCAATAACGAAGTATAAAATCCACCAAGAATACTTTCTTCTATGCGGCCCAAGCCTAGCCAAATCGTCATTTTCAATTTCAAGCTTACGTATTTTTTCTCGTGCTACGCCTAAGGCCTCATCTTGCGCACCGCGAACTTTATGCTCTTCATGTGATTGTTTTTCGGATGATTGGTAAAGCTCGTCTTCGATAGATTGTTCTGCAAGGGTGGGAATCTGAATGGTGTCTAGAGCATCGAGAGAGACGTTATCAGGCATTTGGATTCCGTGATAAGTTAACAAAGTGCTCTCTAATCAAACTGTTATCAATTACCGCTTGGCCACCACCGATGTAAGCTTTATCCCAAGGAGTATCAGGCATATGGGTTAAATTAGACAGTTGTGGGCCGCTATACTTCCCATAAGTCGCCCATATCTTATTTGCTAGCTTATATGTGGCGCTATCATTTTCATTTATTTTAGGAGGCGTGAATGAGAAACTCAGGTCGTCAGCAACATTAACATCCGTTGCATAATCCATGATGTCATTTCGACCACAGTTTTTAAACTCCTCGTATAACACCGGAATTACAGGGCCATATTTCCAAGCCTGAATACCGTCTTCAATCAAGGGCTTGTTGGTGATTGCAAGGTTCCAGCCGTGTGTGATGTAAACAAGCTTTTGTAGCTTCATTTGATCTAAAGAGCTACCATTTTCTCGGGCCACATCAATCAAGAGGTTAGCTACGGCTTTTGCGCTGTAAGTCATAAACCCTCCTTAAATCAATTAGTTATAAACTTTTCTGTATGTTTGAACAGTTGTTTTGATGACTTAGTATAGTTATAGATAAGATTGAGGTCAACCATGGGGAACTTGGCGCTCTGCGAGCTTATTACCGCCCCGCCATAAACTGCTTAAGCAAGGCCGAAGCATGTTTTTTAAGTGCATCGGTCAATACATCACCACCGATTAGCAGTTTAACAATAGCTTTGGCTTCTATTCCCTCTATTACTTTTTGAGCGCCTTTACGCATCACTCGGGTGCCATTGCGATTAACAAACAACCACTGGTCGTCATCTTCGAATTTTTTTAATAGCATACAACGCAAACTACGCTTATCTGCTGTTTTAAATCGGAACCAATCGCCCTCGCTCACAACATCCATTTGCCCCATCGTCACCTGACAAAAAATCGCACCGCCTGCAGCTTCAGGAACTTTGAGCTCTGGTGCCAACACGCATTCTGGCGGCTTACCTTTTAACACTTCCACCATCATCACTTCAAACCGAGCTAATAACTCCTGCTGGTCATCTGCACCTTCCTTTACAGGCTCTTTGAATGTTTGCTCCATTAACTCCGTTAGCTGTGAAATTAACATCGGCCCTAAGCTGAATGCTCTTTGGGGATCTTTTTGGACATTTTCTGCGTCGCAGATCCAAACAAAAAACTCTAACAAGGAACGCCAGCGTCGCAACAGCGGATCAATTCGCCCTTGTTTTTTAGCTAGGTGCAATAACTGTTCTTTGAAATCTTGATATAGAAATTCAAGTAAAAATGCGGGGATCTGCTTGCCAGCCACACGGCTATTCAACATCTGCAGAATCTTTTGTTCAGCGGATTCAACCGACATAATCGCTTCTTCTCGTGCTGCCACACGAGCGTGTAACTGCGTAACTTGCGCTTGCTCTTCCGCTAAGAAGCGCTCAAACGTCGTTAGCTCGCGCTCCCATATCGCAGGATCCTGCTGTGAGGGCACATCTTCGAATGCTTGAACGCTTCGACAAAAGGCTTGTTTGTATGCTTCGCCAGCATCACCTAGGCCTTCGTACCAAGGTGCGCCGCTGCTATATAAAAGCGCTAATAAGCGACGAGCGACATGATTATCATCGGATAATAACTGTCCATCCTGCAAGCTCAAACGTATAAACGCTTGCCTCACGGGCGGCATTACTTGCAACAAAACAGGGTCTAAAGCGCTGCGCTTAAGCGCGGTATCAAACACTAGAGCGACAAAATACATCCAACGATGATCTTTAGGATAAGCCTGTAACAAAGCTTCATCCAAGGGTTCATTCACGTTTAAATCTACATCTTTTTTAACCGATGCCAAGGCCTGTAATAGCATACGAATCTGTTCGCCATCACCAGATAATATATTCTTCGGGCTTATAGTTACTTTTTGATTCATTGCCAAATCGCCTGACCAGGCATTGCAAAAAGCACCTGGGATTTAAAGGGGAGTTAATGCTAAAAAAGCCACGAAATTATGTCGTTTAATATTTAAGGCTAGAACAAATTTAAGTGCCGCGTGAGCTTATTCGACTAAAGCCCCGGGTTAACTGACGGATTACTGTCGTGCCTGGCCTTATTAACCAGCCTTACCAAGCAACACACGACAACCCGCTAAGAGCGTCTGAGCGATATTTTGGCGCCAGTCTTGGGGAGATCTACACCTGATGCAGCAGCAATGTCTGCCTGTGGCGACGTAACGGCTGCCTCCGTTGACAAATCTAGGGGGCTCGTCTCGGCCACATCGGACTGTACGGCACGGGGTTCTCGCTCTTCAATACGTTGCCGTGCTCGTTGTGCAATTTTATTGGCAGCCTCATTAATATGTTGCGCAATATTTGCAGGATGATCGCCACCCTCAACGCTAGGCGCTGCATATACTTCGGCACCCGCAGCGGCAGAGCTATTCCCGGGGTCGGGTTGACGCTTTGAGCCGGGGATTTGATCGATCACATTGCTAAGGATATCAACAATTTTCTGCAAGAGCTTATGCACCACTGTGGCCGAGAACCCACCTAACAGCGCAATTGTTGGCTTGCCAAACTCTTCCATAACACCTTGCCTTAATATTTCATCCGGTATCATCTCGACCAAAATCAAACCCGACATGAGACCTAAAATAATTCTGACCCAATAAGACACGTTGTATTTGGGGTCGTATGTCCCCTTGGTGACGTAACTCATAGATTGAAACAAACAGGAAAAAACACTGCCAAGCCCGGCACAAGCCAGTAAAAAACCTTGATTGAACAGCTGATTGGTACCCTCGGAGTTAAGAATACTTCTATTGATGGATTCAATATTGACTACTGAGAGTTGCCCTAAGGTGTACAACACTGCGAGAAACACTACCGCCATAGTCACTAGTTGGCGTATCAACGGAACTGGGCCTAAAAACATCAACAAAGACTTACGGTGTTGCTCCCTAAACATTAATGTTACCGTTCGAGGTTTAGCGGGCATAATAATCAGACGAAGAACTCTATGAATGTCAACCAAATCACTAAGGTCTCCGGTAAAACCGCGCAAGCGCTCTTGATCGCAATCATCAAGTACCGAAGAGGCCTTTTTGTTCGCCATTGACGCCGCGTCAGGTGGCACCTCGTTGAGAATATCGTAAAAGCGCTCCACAATAGCCGACGGCACATCCCGACCGTTGGTCAATGCCCATACGATCATCGCTTCAACCTCATTGATTAGGTGTAGCAATAGATTGCACTGCAATACCATCGGCGATTTTTCTAAGCTAGAAGTAGGGATCATAACAAACGCTCTCCCAAGCATTAGTGGCTATTGGCTGATGTTAATGGTCAACATTGTCAAACATCGCGTCAAGCTAAGGCGGGTATACCGTGTACGGTCAGCCCAATATATTCAGAGTATAAGCAGTTTTATCGCCATATTCGACGCATCCGTCGGGGAATCTAGTTTTTCTTACAGTTAACACGCTATTTTTTCGCAATTTACTTGTCCATACTTACCTAAGGCTTTTAAATTTAAGACAATAAGCAGGGCAAACCACTATGGCAAAGCTAATTACTTCGGCAGAAAGCGTACTCACCGAGTCCGACGTGACGCCTGAAAAACTGTTTTTATCTCGCCGAAAATTTCTGCGTCAAAGCTTATATGGCGGTAGCGCCATTGCGCTCGCAAGCTACTACCCTACAATTGCTTGGGCTTCGCTACCCGCTAGCGCCGAACACAAACTACAAAACTTAAAGCGCACTGTCACGCTAGATGAGCCGATGAATAGTTTTGAGGATATTACTAGCTACAACAACTTTTACGAACTCGGCTCTAGCAAAGATGACCCGAAACAGCATGCCAGCGCATTGAGCACTGATAACTGGTCAATTCAAATCGAAGGGGAATGTAATAAGCCGGGAACTTATACGCTGGAGGACATCCTCAAACCCCATAGCTTTGAAGAGCGAATTTACCGCCTACGCTGCGTCGAAGCGTGGTCGATGGTGATCCCTTGGCTAGGCTTCCCTTTGTCGGATTTATTAAAACGCTTCGAGCCAACTAGCCAAGCAAAGTACGTGGCCTTCGAGACGCTCTACGACAAAAATGACCCACTCCCAGGGCAGACCCGCAGCAGTATCAAATGGCCCTACCGAGAAGGTTTACGTATGGACGAAGCCATGCACCCCCTGACATTTATGGCAACAGGCCTTTACGGAAAGCCACTCCCCAATCAAAATGGCGCCCCCATTCGGCTTGTGGTACCGTGGAAGTATGGTTTTAAAAGTATTAAGTCGATTGTGAAAATTCGCTTTAGTAAAACTCAGCCCAAAACGAGCTGGAACATGCTGGCGCCGAAAGAGTACGGTTTTTACTCCAATGTAAACCCTAAGGTCAGTCACCCACGCTGGAGTCAGGCTCGGGAGCGAAGGATTGGCGAATTATTTAAGCGTAAAACGCTCATGTACAATGGTTATGAGCAAGAAGTTGCGCATTTATACAAAGACCTTAATTTGAAAAAGCACTATTAGGCAGATAAACACCGTTAACACAACAATCACTACTATTAACACCAATGCTACAAATATTCTTTAACACTAATCTATGAAAAAACAATATCTCGCGTTTCGCCCTCCAGCAAAAGTCATTCACTGGGCGCTTCGCCCCGGGCTTCATTTATTGTGTTTGATCACACTATTTGAACTTTTATATAGGGCTTACGCCGACAACCTAGGCACCAACCCTGTAGAGACTCTCACACACGTAACGGGAGAGACGAGCTTACGCCTATTGATTTTCTCCCTTTTTATAACACCGCTCAACAAATTCACAGGCAACCCTTGGCTGGTTCTATTCCGCCGCCCCTTGGGTTTGTACGCCTTCTTTTATGCCTTGATACATTTTTTAGTGTATTTGATTTTTGACCAATCGTTAACACTTGCGTATGTACTCGAAGATATTGCCGACAGGCCGTATATTACGGTTGGTTTTAGCGCATTTGTATTGATGATTCCGCTAACAATCACATCGACTAAAAAAATGCGCCGTCGCCTAGCGAAGCAATGGCAGCGCTTACATAACTTAACTTATGTCATCAACCTCCTTGCTATTGTGCACCTCACTTGGATCACTAGAGCAGACTACGGCGAGGCGCTTTCTTATGGCGCGATATTTTTGTTGCTTGTCATCTATAAAGTAATTTCGTCTATAAAGTCATTTCGTCCCGAGCATAAAGTCACTTCGTCCCGGATATAAGGTCACTTCATCCCAAAACCTCACTAAAGTGGCCGCTTTATCGTGAATATAAAAGTATTTACTTAATTAATCCGCCTTAATTTTACATTTATTTAAGTCGCCAAAAAACATCGCTTTAATCGTTTTTATTCCCAAGATAGATTGCAGATGTTTTGTACAACCCGAAAGTTAAACGTTTCATCGATTTTCTAAAACAACCTCCCTCTCACCCGCTATGATTGATTTGCAAAACTCTACATGGCTTTTTTAAAGGCCTGATTCCTAAGCGGTTACGGCTCTAGTTGCACTCGTTTTTCAAGTGTACGGTTTCTTAATTTTTCAGGAATATTGAGTTTTACAAACAACTTTCTAAAAATAACTTTCTAACAATAAAAAGACCCTTTAAGGGGAATAAAAATGAAATCTATCAATACGATAAAACCTACGGATAGTACTGCACAAAGGAATAGTACTGCACAAAGAAAAACGTCACTTGCATCTAGCTTGTGGCAAAAAGTAAGAACACCAGCACAAGTACTTGTTGCACTCAGTGCGCTTGGCACATCCGCCATGCACGTTGAAGCTGCTGTTGAAAAACTCAGCGTTCAAGGTAACCGAGTATTGGCCGATGGCCAATCTAAAAGTTTTGCTGGTTACAGCATGTTTTGGAGTAACGACGGTTGGGGTGGTGAAAAGTTTTACACCGCAAACCAAGTTGCCTCGTTAAGAAACAACTGGCAGGCCAGTATTGTACGCGCATCGATGGGCGTAGAAGACGGGGGCGGCTATTTATCCAGCCCAGGCGGTAATGTGTCACGCGTTCGCACCGTTGTTGACGCTGCAGTTGCCAACGATATGTACGTCATTATCGACTGGCATAGCCATCATGCCGAGCAAAACCCCAACGCAGCCGTTGATTTCTTCCGCATCATGGCGAACGATTACGGCCACCTCGATAACGTTATCTATGAGATCTACAACGAGCCTATTCACGTGTCGTGGAGTCACGACATCAAGCCTTATGCTGAAACAGTTATCAGCGCTATTCGTGAAATCGATAGTGATAATCTAATTATTGTCGGCACCCCTAAGTGGTCTCAAGACGTAGATCAAGCTTCCTTTGATCCTATTACTAGCCACGGCAACATTGCTTACGCCTTGCACTTTTATGCCGGTACACACAAAGAAGGCATAAGACAAAAAGCCCAGACGGCTCTCAATAACGGCATCGCGTTGTTTGCCACTGAGTGGGGAACTGTAGAAGCCAGCGGCAACGGCCCTTTGAACCATGGCGAAACCGATATCTGGATGCAGTTTTTACAGGACAACGGCATTAGCCATGCAAACTGGGCTATCAACGATAAAGGCGAGTCAGCTTCTATCTTCCATCCTGGCACAACCAACCTGACCGAATCAGGCAACAAAGTTGCTGGAATTGTTAGCAACTGGCCATTTAAATCAGGCGGAGGCGGAAGCTCTAGCTGTGACACTTTCACCCAAGTGCCTGCACGCATTGAAGCGGAGTCGTACTGCCAATCTAGCGGTATTCAAACCGAGAACACCGATGATACTGGTGGCGGCACTAACGTCGGCTTTATCGACGCTGGAGACTGGATGAGCTACGCTGTCAATGTACCTGCCAGCGGCACATATACCGTGTCATACCGCTTAGCAAGCCTTGACGGCGGTGGCGCATTCCAGCTTGAGCAAAGTGGCCAAAGCACTGTTTTTGGCGACCTCAACGTCCCTCAAACTGGCGCATGGCAAAACTGGACAACGGAATCCCACACCGTCAATCTGGAAGCCGGTGAGCAAGTCATTTCGATTGCGGCTAACAACGGTGGATGGAACATTAACTGGTTTGAAATCACTTCGACCACACCTTTTACACCTACACCTACACCAACCCCCACTTCTACACCAAACCCTACGAGCACTCCGGAGCCTGGTGTCAGCATCACCATTCAAGCGGAAGATTACTCTGCTCAAAATGGCATTCAAATTGAAAGTACTAGTGATACAGGCGGCGGACAAAACGCTGGCTGGTTCGATACTGGTGATTGGATGACATTTAGTACAGTGAACCTACCGGTTACCGGCACTTACCTCGTCGAATATCGCGTCGCGAGTGATCAATTCGGCTCGGTGCAACTTGAAGAAGGTGGCGGCTCGCCTGTTTATGGCAGCCTTACGGTACCCAATACCGGTGGCTGGCAGAACTGGGCGACAATTAGTCACGAAGTGGAACTTAGTGCTGGTGCGCATAACTTTGGTTTAGCTCTGAGCGGTGCTTGGAACTTAAATTGGTTCCGAGTCACGCAATTAATCGAACCAACACCGACTCCGACTCCAACACCCACTCCAACTCCAACGGTCACACCTACTCCAACTCCGACAGTCACACCTACTCCAACTCCGACAGTCACACCTACTCCAACTCCGACGGTCACACCAACGCCTACCGTCACTCCAGGGCCTGGCACTCCAACGCCTACGCCTACTGCCACCCCTAACGTCACAACACATAACATCGGCGTTACTTTGAATGGACTAACTGAAGGTAGTGTTAGCTTGAGCCTAAATGGCAGCGAGACTTTAACGCTTAACGCAGCCAATACCGGCACCACTTGGTTTAACACTCAATTAACTGAAGGTAGTAACTTCAGCGTAATCGTCACCGCCTCACAAACAAGCCAGACCTGTCACTTAGGTGGTGGCAACGGCGTCGTAGGGGATAGCGATATCTCAGGTATCGACTTGTTCTGCCTAACAGACGGCTCCGGCGGCAGTGATGGTCCGGTCGATTTCTATGGCCAACTCGAAACCAACGGCAATCGCATAAACGGCTCTCTCACCGGTCAACCTGCTCAGATTCATGGCATGAGTTTATTCTGGAGCAACACTGGCTGGGGTCAAGAGAAATGGTGGAACGCCGCTACAGTAGACATGCTGGTAGACGAGTGGAATATCGAAATGATACGTGCAGCAATGGGCGCTGAAGATGGCGGCGGGTTTATAGAAGACCCGTTTGCAAACCGAACTCGCGTTGAAACAATTATCGAAGCGGCTATCGCACGTAACATCTACGTCATTATTGATTGGCACTCACATCACGCTGAAGATAACGTTGGCGCGTCCATTGATTTCTTCCGAGATATGGCACAGCGTTACGGTCATCATGATAATGTTATTTTCGAAATCTACAACGAGCCATTAAACACTACGTCTTGGAATACCGTTAAGTCCTATGCCGAGCAAATCGTGCCAGTTATTAGAGAGCATTCGGACAACCTAATTATTGTCGGAAACCCATGGTGGTCTCAGCGAGTGGACGAAGCGGCATTTAACCCTGTTAGTGGTAGCAACATCGCTTATGCATTGCATTTTTACGTTGGCTCACACGGCAACGGCGTGCGCGGCTTTGCACAAACAGCATTAGACGCAGGTGCTGCGGTATTTGCAAGTGAGTGGGGCATTTGGCCTAACGGTGCCGACGACGGTATGGGTCGTGACGACTGGATGAACTTCCTTGATCAAAACAAAATCTCATCCGCTTACTGGGCAATTGCCGATAAGGATGAGCCACCTAGCATCTGGCTACCAAGCGGCGGTTTAAGTGAGCGCGGCGAGTGGGTACAAAACAGTCTTGCTGGCTATGCAGCGACTGCCCCTTGGCGCACCGGTAGTAGTAATGCCGGTCCACAACAACTCCCCGCTAGCCTGATGATAGATAACGTCGACGACGCTGATACCTTCTCCTTTTGGGGTGGTGAATGGGGTTCTTTCGATGATTCTGGCGACGGTGGTCAAAGCACAATTACAGGTGCTGCACAGCTACCTGCCAGTGGTGCAATTAGCGCTCAGATAAACTTTAGTAAAGGCGCCTTACTTTGGGATCCTTATGCGGGTTTCGCTCTATCTCTGAATGCATCAGATACCGGACACGATCTAAGCGGTTGTAGCGCAGTACAATATGATTATCGTGGCGATAGCCATGACTTTCGTGTTGAACAAACTAACATCGCTGATTTTGGTTTTCATCAACATACGGCTCCATCATCAAATGACTGGCGCACAATTTTGGTGAACTTTAACCAACTGGCTCAGCCTAGCTGGGCGGCAGGTGTTGCTCAAAATGTTAGCTCTGTTCGTGCACTAAGCTGGCAGATTGGCGGAAGTGATGGCTCATCAGCAAGTATCGAGATTGATAACGTATCTTGCCTCGGTGCTACACCTCCTGCAGGTGCAAACTTTCCGACTCAATAACACACACTAGCTGAACAATAGCGACTCTCTACGGGCTAATTAAATATTTAATTAGCCCGTTTTCACATCAACGCCCTCTAAATATTGCGTTTCCCCATAAGAAAAACACCACAACTAAAATAAAGTCGACTTACTTTACATCTTAAGCGACATTCGTCACTCAAAACTTAATAAACACTCACTAACAAAACCCCATATCTCATATGTTTGGGTGTTTTTGGACGTCAAATTCAATAGATCAGAATTCGAAAAATTTCAACAGAACATCTAAATAAAAACCTATTTTGGGTCAAAAACACCCTTAATAAAAGAAATATAATCCCCGCCTAAATTTAAAAACAGAATAAGGCTAAGCCCTCCACAAGTTTTGTTTAAACACTGTTTTTAAAGGCAAAAGAAATTTTAGTAAAAGTGGTTTTTCTAAAATGGCTGAACTATCCTTGCTAGTACCCGTCCATTGCTTACCATAGACGAGACCGCCGTTTCAAGCTACTAAGCCTAGCTTTTATTGCGCCTATGTTTGCATGTTGCAGCCTTTTAAAACAGCGATGGATTGTTTCTTAATTTTTTTACGAGTGAGCATAAAAGCTATGAGTACAAAGAGATTGTTAATCCTTTTCTTATCCGTTGCGGCGACACTTACGCTTGCGGCATGCGACAATGGCAATGGCAACGGGTCAGTCCCGCCGCTAGTAGGCAGCCCAACGCCAACAGCCGAACCAACAGCTGAACCAACAGCAACCCCAACCCCTGAGCCCGTTCCATTAACTGTCAGCGGTGCAGCCTCTAAAGGCCTTATATTTGGCGGCATTGTAAACATCCACCCAATTATTAATGGCGCACGGAGTGATACCAGCCTTGTAAACGGCTTAACGAGCACTGATGACGGCACCTACTCGGTTCAAATATCCGATTACGACGGCAGCCCATTTGTTGTGCGTGTGAGTGCAGCGGATGACGGCAGCACGAGCATGCGCTGTGACTTGGCTGGTGGTTGTGGTGGTGGTGTCGATTTTGGCGGCGTTGTCACTATTGACGATGTTGACTTTAATATCGACGCGATCGTTCCCCCTGTGACCGACTCAACTACACAGGTTAACCTTTCAGTGCTAACAGACACTGCAACCTCAAGCGCTTTGGATGCTTTAAGCACTGGTGGTGATACCACATTAGAAGCCGCCATCACAGCTATATCAAATGCGAACAGCAGTATTGCTGAGCGTTTCGGTATTCAAGGTGACATTACTACACTCCCCATTGTCGATTTGACGAATCCTGCAGCTGTGGCCGCAGCGTCCAACAATGTTCTTAACTTCAACTTACTTAGCGCAAGTATTGTAGAAGCTTTAATTGGAGGCAACCCAACACTCTCCATTGCCGCCGCAGTACAAAATTTTGCTACACAGTTTGTTAGCGATGGTGGTTTAGCGGATACCGAAGATGCGGCAAGCACTAGCGTGACTTTAGCTGAAATCCTAGCCCAGGCCTCTGCTGTTATTGATGCGATTCAAGCCGCAGATACCGACGGGTTAACTAACTTGGCTACACTCGAAAACATTATCGATACCAACCAAGGCTTAGCTCAAAATGGCTCTACCGATCCTGACCCAGGCACGGCAGTGGATCCAAACTTAGGCGACCTAGATAAAGCTAAAGCCCTTGTACAGTCTCTACGTGACTTGCAAGCGGCCACATTTGTGGATGCTGAAGCCTTTGCTGATCGTGTCGAACTTGCCAGCAACAGCCTAGATGGTGATGCCGGTTACGTTTTACAAGCACTTGTTTATACAGCTGAAGCGATCGCTAGCGCTAGGGATGCTTATGAAGCTGACACTGACTTAACTACATTTACCGATCCAGACACCAATATTATCATCGCTATCGCTGCCACCGATACTGAAGTCACTTATACCGTAGACGCCACAGTAAACGTCGGTACCGATCCAAATATGGTTGCCGTTGCGGTAGATATCAGTGCCGTTGATAATAACTCCGATGTCACCGATGTTGATGGCACACCAGTCGCTAACGATGATGGCAGTAGCACAAGCACTGATACCGCCTCCGCTATGGTCGACTTGGATATATGGGGAACAGCAAGCTCAGCAAGTGTTTCACTCCAGATCATCTCAGGTGATGTGGCCTTAATGGCAACAGCTTCGGAAGTGGAAACTACAGCTATCCCTGGCATCAATGATAATCAGGAAACCACTAACGGTAGTACTGAAGTGTTTGATGCCGACCTCACCAGCGTTGTCTTTGATCTTGAAGTCAGTATGTCTGAAGTCAGCTCTAGCGTAGTTACTGATCCCGTCACCTTCACTGGCGACATCTTACTATCCATAAGTAACGTCACCGTTGACAGCTCAGAGACAGGAACCTACGTTCCTGGCAATGACGGTCCTGTTAGCGTATTGGATACATGGGATGAAACCATTACCTTTGATGAACTCGTTTTGGCTATCAGTGGTGAATTCGAAGCGCCAAGCGGTGCAAGCTTAAGCGCAAGCGTTCGCGTCACCGCAGACGGTACCGACTTCAGCTTCAACTGTGTTGGCTCTGATAGCCGAGACTTTGTAACCGGTGCCCAGTCAGAAAGTGATGTTTGTACTGAAGAGAGTGACAGCAACTTCGTCGATATCACCGCTAACATCACAGCACAAATTGAAGTGCCGGGGATTTCTAGCGAAGAAGACGTCACACTCTCAGTGATCGCGACTCGTACCGGTGCCGACGATGCTGACTTGCTTGTTATCGTTGATTTTGACGCTACCTTGTTAACGATTGCACTTAACAGTGCGTCTCTTGCAGACGACGCTACCGAGTCGAGCTTAACTGTCGCCAACGAAAGCGGTGTGGTTCTATCTCTCACGCAAACAGAAACTAATGGCGCAAGCGTTGTTAGCGGAAACATTACTGTCGATGGCGTAGAGCATGCCACCATCAGTGACGACCAAGGCACTGTTGTTGTCAGCTACACCGACGGCTTTAACGAGAGCTTCTAATCAGCACAGTTAACAGGCTCACGACTTAAAGTGAGCTAACTAAATACAAGGGGGCATAACTGCCTCCTTTTTTTTGAAAAAAAATTGAAAGCACAATTCCGAATATCAAATCTAACGCTATACTTCAAAGACAACAAAGCTAGACCAGAGATTTTTATGGATTTAAATAAAATAAGCGTCACTAAGACCGGTTATAAGTCCCCCTCCCCAAAACACTACTCACGTTACGCACGCATAAGCTTTAACATATTAACAACTTCTTGCTTTCTGCTATCAACACAAAACCTCTATGCAACAGAAAAAAACCACGTATACCAAAGCACCGAGAGTTTTAGCTTTAGTGAAGTTTCCCCAATTAAGCAATTTGCTGATGGCTTAAAAGGCCCCACCCTTGATAAGGGTGGGCTTGCGATTACCACCTCACAAGTTGAACTTGGACATAAAATCCATCTTAGCGATAAGCTTGGCGGTATATCCTACGCGATATTTACTCGTTATGATTATTTTCTAGAATTCACCAACGACACCGCTACCGTATTTTACGCCGACAAGAATGACCTCCCCCTCCCTCAAGGGCTTGATTACGATATCGACCTTGAGGCGCAACACATAAGCGCACATGGCGTTAAATTCGGTTATTACGGTAGCTACTCGAAAAACATTGATTTTCAAATACACCTTTCACTACTAGAAGCCTACGACATGCTTGAAGGCCGCCTCAACGGTGTACTAGGGGGCTTAGGCGATAACCCCTCGGGCGATCTTGAACTCGATTACCAATATTCCGAAGATAAGTTCTTTGACCGAGAAAAAAGCGAATTATCCGCCAATGGCTACAGCGCTGACATCGACATTCAATGGCGCCCGCTGGACAAATTTCATGTTGAATTTAAGGGTAAAGATTTATTCAGCAAAATTTCTTGGAAGAACCAAGACCGTACCGTCGGCGGCGCAACATCCAACCGCGTACGCTTTGACGACGACGGACTACTCAATGTGAGTCCCGCACTTTCTTGGCAAGAGAGCGAGCGTAACATCGGACAGCGCCTCCCAATGCAGCTCAAATTGCGGGGCGATTATAATTTTACAGGCCGAGATACCCTACAATTAGAAACTTTCCGTTACGATACACATTACTTTTCACAGATAGCCTACCGCCATCGATTTTTCAAGCAGATATACCTTGGTCTATCTTATAACTTTGACCTAGAAGCCACAGGCTTTGAAATTAATACACCTTATTTTAAACTCAAGATATCCGCAGATGATTACGATTACGAGCAAGCCAAAGCGTTATCGTTTAATCTCGGCTTTTACCTCCCGTTATAGGGAGGTAAATACTACTGCCGATTAACGCTGAAAAAAACCGCATACAAAACTGGCACAATCACCAAAGTTAACAGGGTAGAAAACAACAAACCAAAAATAATAGCAACGGCCATGGATTCCCACATTTCACCACCACCAAAATACAACGGTAATAAGCCGCAGACGGTAGTGGCTGTGGTTAATAAAATTGGCCGGGCGCGTTGCTGAGCTGCTGTGATAATCGCTTGCAGCTGGGTACGGTGGTGCTCCCGTTCTATACCGATGCGCTCCAGCAATACAATCGCATTATTCACCACTATACCACCGAGAGAGACGATACCTAAAATCGTCATAAACCCAAAATATGAACGCGCGACTATCAACCCAACAACTACACCAATCAAGCCAAGAGGTATTGTCGCTAACACAATTATGGCTAGCCGCAAAGAATTAAACTGCGCGACTAACAATAACAAGATAATCAGTACAGCGACCATCAGCTTATCAGCAATCGACTTATTCGCTACTGCGGAAGACTCATGATCACCGCCAAACTTATAACTTAAATTAGCTCCCCATCGCTCACTCTTCTCGGCTAACCAGGGTTTGAGTTCCTCCACCTTCTCAGCCGCGTTCACCCCAGCGGCTAATTGCGCACCAATAGTCACGGTGCGGTAACCATTGCGGCGAAATACCTTCGATAAGTCCCACACCAACGCCGCATCAGCTACTTGCTTAAGCGGTACCGATCGCCCAGTAGACTGCGAAGAGACCGCTAACGATTCGACCTGATTAAGATCGTTTTGGCCAGTCAATTTGGAACGCAGAATGACCGGAATTAGCTCTTTACCTTCACGGTACTCGGTTAACTCAAAACCACTTAAACCCGCCTGTAAAGACAGGGCGATATCTTGACTCGAAACCCCCGAACGCAAGGCTCTAGCCTGGTTAATATTAATTTCCAATTTTTTAATGCGCTGCCCCCAATCGTCGTTAATATTGACCAAGCCACCGATATTGCGCATTTTTTGTTTAAGCTTTGCTGCGGCTTTAAACAGTAAATCCGAATCATCGCCTGATAGGCGCACCTCCACAGGGTAGTTCACGGTAGGACCACTCTCAATTAATTTTAATTTCAGATCAAGGTCAGGATGTTTATCATGCCCATAAGCACGTAACGCCGCCATCATGGCAGGGATTACAGTAAGGGAATTAACGTTTATCACCATTGTCGCGGTATTGGCACTCGGTGCCTTTGGCCGATGCGGAAGAATAAAACGAGGCCCTGCATCACCAATATAGCTAATCCAGTCAGTAACACCGTCAAGCCGGTCACTCGACAATACTAGCTCAGACGCAATATACCCTTCGATATCACTCACCACCGCTTGAGTTTGTCGAATCGAAGTACCGGTAGGCATCTCCAGATCAGCTTTAAAATAACTGCGATCCGATGGAGGGAAAAACAATTTTGGAATGATAGAGAATCCAGACATAGCCACAACGAAGACGATGAAAGTCAGCATCAAGGTGGTTTTTCGATAATTTAATGTCAGTAACAATAACCCTCGATAGTAACGGTAAAAGCGACTGCCAAACTCCTCGTTAAAGCTTAGCTCTATCGACTCGTCGCTCACGACTATTCTCTGGTCATTTACTTTTACTTTAATATTTGTTTTTACCTTAACTTTTACCTTAAGGAATGAAACACATAACATCGGAATTAACGTCAAAGATACAAGCCAAGAACATAACAGGGTAATACTAACCACTTTGAATAACGACGCCGTAAACTCCCCGACGCTAGATTCCGCCAAATAGATTGGCAAAAATGCGGCTGCAGTTGTCAATGACGCCGTTAATAAAGGCATCCGAAGTTCAGCCGCCGATTGCAATGAAGCCTCAAGTGCAGACTTACCCCGCTGCATCTGTACAAGTATATTTTCAGACATAACGATGCCATTATCGACCAGCATTCCAAGGGCTATAATTAAAGCGGCCAAAGAAATTTGATTCAGGCCAATATCCAAAAAATTCATCACAACCACAGCAAGTAACAACGAAACGGGTATCAACGCAGACACAACTAACCCAGTGCGTAAACCTAAGGTTGCGAGCATAATCAAGGTGACTATTAAAATAGCCTGCCCCAAGCTACTGATAAAATCACTGACTTTTTTGTCGACTTCTGCAGGGGAAAAGTTGATTAAATCAAAATTAACACCGTGAGGGTAACGCTGATAAAACTGCTGTAACGCCTGCTGAACTTGCTGACCAAGTTCAGAGTTATTCCCCTCTTCACGCATAGAAATGGCAATAGCCAAGGACTCATGGCCACTCGCGTGCACCAACGATTCTGGCGGGTCAACATAACCACGTTTCACACGTGCAATATCTTTGAGGTACAGTAGCTCTTGCGCGCCAGGAGACTGAATAATGGTATATTCAATATCTTCAACCGATTCAAAATTCCCTGACGGCTCAACAGAAATCCGCTCCCGCCCCAAGGTAAATGACCCGCCAGAGATGACAATGTTACGTGCTTGTAAGGTTTGCGAAAGAATACTAGAAGAGAGCCCCATTTCAGCAAGGCGAGTATTGTCGTATTCAATGAAAATACGCTCCTCCTGCTCACCATAAATTTCAACTTTCGCCACATCCGGCAAGCGCAATAAATGCGATTGCACCTGCTCAGCCACGCGCTCAAGCTCTACATAGGAAAACCCCTCTCCTGTAATCGCTAAAACAATGCCAAAAACATCGCCAAATTCATCGTTCACTTGAGGTTTACCCGCCCCAAGCGGTAAATCCTTCACAACATCATCGACCTTACGACGCACGTTATCCCAGATCGGTCGCATATTGGTATAGCGCTCTTTAATATTCACCAAAACAATCGACATGCCTGTGCGAGACTCGCTGGTCACAAAATCCAATTCCGGAATTTGTTTCACCACCTCCTCTATTTTGGCAGAAATCAACAACTCAACACGCTCAGGGCTTGCGCCCGGAAAGTGCGTGACGATTTGCGCAGTACGAATAACAAAGCCAGGATCATACGCGCGAGGCATGTGCAAAAATGCCTGTAAACCCATAGAAATAGCGACCAAGATCAGTACTAGCGTTAAACGGTTATTATCAATGGCTAAACGGGTGATATTCACCATTAAAGCCTCTTCGTCTCTGGCTCAAAGCGTACGTCCAAGCCTTCGTACATTTTACTCATGCCCGCGCTCACTAAGTGCTCTTCTCCATGTAAGCCATCAACCACTTCTAAGCCCAGCTGTGAAAGCGTCCCGACACTCACATTCTGTCGAAAGACCTTGCCCATGCCTAAAGCTGTAGCATTAACCAACCACACATATGTTCCAGCGTCATCCTGTAAAACCGCATGGGTCGGTACAAAAATACGAGACGCTAGGCTGGGCTCCCGTGATATTGGTGCAGCGCGGGCAGTCACGGACATGCCTGGCAGCACGGTATACTCCTCAATAGGAGGCAAGGCGAAGGTGACCTCAAAGGTATTAGCATCACTATTCGCTTGAGTGGCAACCTCTTGAAAGGTCAATGGAAACTGCTGCTTTGGGATGCTATCAAAAAGTGCATACACTTCGGGTCTCTGCCCCTGACGCACATTAATCATAAAGCTTTCAGGTACATCAACCTTGACGGTTAAAGTGTCTAGATCCTGCAAGGTAAACACAAACTGCTTAGCATTCACCTCCTCGTAGTTGTCCACATAGCGCTTCGCTATTTGGCCGCTAAATGGCGCGCGCAGCTGAGTGTACGCCAAGTTTTGTTCGGCGGCTT
The DNA here is from genome assembly GCA_002746115.1 of Alteromonadaceae bacterium. GTDB lineage: Bacteria > Pseudomonadota > Gammaproteobacteria > Pseudomonadales > Cellvibrionaceae. Next base: position 23,039 of record NVXL01000213.1, on the reverse strand, counting down.
CAAGCGACGCTTTCGCAGTGGCCTCGTCAGTCTCGAAATTATTAAAGTTCGAACGCGATATAACGCCTTTTTCTACCAAAGACTGCGCTCTATCGAAATCTTGCTGTGCACGCTTGTATTGAGCCTTAAGGCTGTTGAGTTGGATGACAAAGTCAGTATCGTTCAGCTTTGCCAGTAGCTGTCCGACCTCGACAGTATTCCCCTCGCTGACCAGCATTTGCTCAAGCTTGCCTGACACTCTAAAACTTAAATCGGCTCTCTTGGCTACATCGACATGCCCTGGTAATTCATGCCAAATATTACCGTCTTGAGCCACGACCTGATGTGTGCGCACTAGCCGTATGGGCTCAAGCGAAGTCACCTTGTCATCAGGTTCACAAGCGGTTAATAGTAAACTGCTAATAAAGGTTAAACACAATCTTTGGAGCGTATTCGCTCGATAAATCGCCATAGGGGATTCCGCTATTAAAGCCTGTTGATAGTTGGTGTCGGGATGGTAGTTAGTGCCAAGGTAACAATTGACGTTAATATTTTGCTCTTAAGGTATACAGTGTCACACGCTACAGTATGGGTAACATTAGCTAAGCTAACCAAAAGATTACGATGCGGTTACTGACGTTAGGAACTTACAGACAATGTTAGCGCTGCACACTAACACCAATCAAGTACATATACGCACGACAGGAATGACTTTATGCGCTTTTGAGGGATATGCAGAACGTATTAGGCGCCACTACCAAACCAGAGATTCTTTTTATTCAGCGGTGTTTTAGGCGGTAGGGCTGGGTTTATCAACTGTATTTTTTGGCGTTTTGAAAGGTTAAGAGATTTTAGATGTTTGCCAAAGTAGCGATAAAAGATTAAATCAAAATCCCCATCATCAACGGCTTTATAAAAGCCATTCTCTAGCGCTACAGCAAGATCCTCATTGGATTTATTTAAAAACAAATAATATGGCATGGGGTACTGAAATACTACACTAGGCTCTATCTCCAACTTTAGACTTGGAAATATGGCCAACTCAGTCTGAATCTCAACGGCAGAACGAGGGAAGTAATCCACTCGCCTAAGATTGACCAGCTCAAACAATCCCGACCATGACGAGGAGCGGTGCACGGTATAACCGTTAGCCTCCAAAATATCGCTATCGGGCCAGTCATGCCCTTGACCTGCAACCAGTTTTTTAATTTCCTCCAATGACTTCAATTTGGTGAAGATATCAGTCTTACCCTCCGAAACCAACATCACCCGCCAACCAATCAAGCCTTTATATAACGGCATACGAATAGGCCTTAGGCTCCTCTCCCGCTCAGTATTTGTGGCCATCCAATAGATATCTATCGTGCCTTTTTGCAGCTCCAAAATCGCACGATTTTCTCGCAACTCGGGCATAAGCCTATGCTTCAAGTGTACCGTCAAACCACTTTTTCGTGCCGCTAGGCGGATCATATCAAAATAATATTGCTCTCGATGATCGTAAAGGTTGTTTTCAAGCCCCGCAATGTAAAGCGTAACCTCTTTCTCAGAGCTGGCAGCCAAAGTTGCCGAAGCGAAGACCACACCGACAAGCGCGGCAATGATAAGCCAGCCCTTCATATACCTCATATCAAACCCATACCAAACCCACGAGACCATAACCGCAACAAGTCGCAATCCGTGTCAGGCGCTATGCCATTCTGGCTGTTAGCACAAGTATAGTTTACTTGTGCTTATGGCACATAAAGGTACATATATTGGAGCTAATAACGTTTCCATCCCGAGCCATGCACAAAGCAGACAAAAGCTCGCATGCATTCAAGCTCCGGACAAGCTAGCTAAAATTTTGAACAAAAAAAAGAGCGCCGAAGCGCCCTTTTCTCTCTATTAAGAAGTGACAGATTAATTACTAACAGTAGTACTCGTCGGTCCCGCAGGTGCACTACCACCGCTAGAGTAATATGCATCTACAGTAATACCAGTTGTTGACCCTACACCACCTAATGGTATGTCGTGATCTAGACCAATATATTTACCTGAAGCATCTTGCCAAAGTACAGGCTCTAACATCGTGCCGTATTTATCTTCATCCCAAGTCACCCAGTCGTGGCTAAGAAGTCCGCCAGTATCGCCAGAGTTAGGGTTAATTACCCAGAAAGTGTGGTGAACAAAATGCTCGCCAAGGAAGTCACGGAAGTAAGCCATCCACTGCTCATTAATACCACCATCCATAAAGCCGCCCCACTCACCAATAAATAGCGGTGCAATGTTTTGCTCTTGAATAAAGAACCAGTTTGGCTGCCATACGTCTTGGTATAAAGACTCAGCTGTAAATGCTGATTGAAACCATGGCTGTAAGTGAACTAATGGCCCGTACTCATGCGGAGAGTAAACTAATTGATCCTGATTCGCGCCAAGGTCAATTGGGTAATCTGTTACACCGCGTAAGTTAGCGCCCCACCAAGTTGCATGGTAATCATCTTCGTCAGTCGAGCTCCAAGTAATGCCGTCAGTTGGGAAGATCTCAACGCCTTCACACATTACCAGTACGTCCGGGTTAATGTTTAGAATACGGTTAGAGGCTTCCTCACAAGCATACTTAAAGTTGTCACTGTCGAGAGAGTTATCCCATTTAGCACGTAGCGCGCTGGATTGATTTCCGTGTGGTTCGTTTTCAATATCGTAGGCAATTAAGGTATCGTTATCTTTATAACGTGTTGCAACCCACTCCCAAGTATCATAGAACATGGCTTCAGTGAAAGTGTCATCGTACCAAAGAGGGGCAATGTGACCGGTGTTATCCGCTTTTGCACTGTGAACATCAAGCATGACTTTAACGCCCAGGCTTTCACTCACAACAAGTAACTGATCAAATATTTCAAGGCTAGTTAAACCGGCTAATTCAGGGTTAGCGTAATCGTTAATGGCCACGCCAGCGGCTTGACCTGTACTCCACTCATGTAATAACTCAGTAGAAATAGGAACTCGTAAAAAGTTGATGCCGCGATCAGCAATCGCTTGCATAGTGCTATCTAAATTAACCGACCAAAGACCGTGGAAAACACGCTCAGTCGCATTAAATCCAAACCAATTCGCGCCAGTTAACCAAACAGGCCGACAATTGCGATCAACTAACAAATTACCCGCAGTACGCAGCCAATCACCGGTGCCGCCTGGAGTACAATTCGCAGCAAAGTCTCCGCCACTAGGAGTAGGCGTTGCTGTCGGAACAGGCGTAGGTGTTGCGGTGGGTGCTGGTGTTGCGGTTGGCGTCGGTGCTGGTGTTGTCGTCGGTGCTGGTGTTGCTGTAGGTGCCGGTGTAGCTGTAGGTGCTGGTGTAGCTGTAGGTGCTGGTGTAGCGGTTGGCGTCGGTGCCGGAGTTGCTGTCGGTACAGGCGTTGAACCTGGGGGTCCGCCGGCAACACCATTAAATGTATAACCTGTTGGAAGGTCGGAACTAGTGCCACCAGAAGCCACAAAACCAAAGCTTACTTGTTGACCCGGTGCAATATTAGCGTTCCACCCTAACGCGCTAAAAAGATGCTGTTCACCTGTGCTCGGTTCTATATTGGCGTTCCATATTTGAGCAATTTGTATGGGTGAGGCAAAACCCAGCTCCCATCCGCTGATGGCTGCGCTTTCGTCATTAAGGATAGTGACATCCACTTGGAAGCCTTCGTTCCACTCATTCGTCACTTGCATATCGACTTGTACCGCCCAAGAAGGCAGACTCGTACCAAGGATCATTGCGACACAAGCGCTTAATCCAGTTTTTTTTAGTTTTTGAATTTTATTATGCATTTATTATTTTCCTTCAAATAAGCTAAATAGCTTGTAATTTCACCAACCAAAAAAGCTCGATATCAAAAGATACGCCCAACACTTACTTATTAAGTATGAACACCTCTTTTAGATCTTTGTTATTTCGCTGTTTTCAGACTGCATTGGTTACTTAATTTTTATTTTAATTATTTATCTATTATTTTGTTGTTATCTATAACTTTTTGCGTGGTTAATCAAACCTCTCAAATATTTGACTTTGCATATAATCACAACAAGAAATCAACGCTTTCCGTGTGACACAGTCGCTACATTACGCAACGAAAAACGATATGTCAAATAATGATCGATATATGCCAAAAAGATATAATACTTTACGAAAAGTAACATCTACCCCCCAAAACCCCCACACCACGGGGACTGGCAAATCCAACTTAGATTAGCCACCGTCTACGTTAGCAGGCACTCCCTAATGTTTTGATATCGATTCTAGATTTCCATGGCGACTACTCAAGCAAAGCCTTAACTCGCACCAAAAACGAACAAAACAAGGTAAAAACACCCGAACAAAGGCTAATATTCACAATATCTATATGATAGGAAAAAACAATATAAGTAAGAATTAAACTACTTTGACTTTCAGCCGCTCTATTAGATTAAGAATACAGTTTTTTGGAAGAGGATGGAAAAATGAAACAACTTGCAGGTAGCACCAAGGTTAACCCTAAACACTTACTTAATATACGTGATCGTGTTTCATTAATTGGCGCAATGAATACCGACCAAGTAAATAGGTTGTCACAGCACCTCACAGTGCAATGGTTCACTCGAAACGAGAAAATTTTCCAGAAAGGGGATAAACCCTCTGATATCTTCATCGTATATCGTGGTGAAGTTGCGCTATATAACGAAGCCGCGAATCAGCCCAATCAGGTGCAAAAGCTGAAACAGGGCGATTGCTTTGGCGAGTCAGCGCTTATCGGCATACAAAACCAAGTACTAAGCGCTCAAACTACAGAAAAGACTCAACTTTTTATCTTAAGCCGCGAGGCGTTACTGCAGCTATTCGAACACGATAAAATACTGTTTGCTATATTAATGATGAATCTCGCTAGAGAGGTAAGCCGCGACTTGCATAATGTACTCTCTCAACAGAGCCGACACCAAACCGAGGAGCGCTTATCAAAAATCAGTTAACATACAAACATATACTCACTTCCAGCATACATATAACAAACAACTAAACACACTAAATTAAAATACCTTATCGACAAAATTTTAATTAATTACTATTGATGCAGTATGTATTTATACATACCCGGATCTAAAAACAATTAAATTTTCTGTTCTACAAACAACTTCAATTCCTGATGTAAATTTTCGGATGCACTTAACAGGTGCGGCAATTCGGCCGTCATAAGCGATAGGTCTCCGCGCTTACCAGCCGCATCCATTTTTGTTGCAACATGCTGTACTTGAAGCGCACCGAGGTTTGCGGCAACACCTTTGATTAAATGACACAAGTCAACCAAACGCTTTTGGTCTTGTTCTTGCTCTGCACAAGCTTGCTCTAATTCAGTTAAACGCAGAGGAATATCATCAAGATATAAACCAACCAAGCGCTGAAGACGTGCCGCCTTACCCCGAACGCGCCGTAAAGCAGCGGCTTTATCCCAAACTAATAGCTCTGGTTCTATAGTAGGTTCCACTTCCCCCCCCTCCATAAGCGGCTCTTGCTTTTCAACGCCAAGCAACCATTGATGTAGTTTAGCCGCAAGTAAATCAGGCTCAATTGGCTTGGCCAAATAATCGTTCATACCTGCCTTTATACATTTTTCACGATCACCCGCCATCGCATTTGCGGTCATCGCGACAATCGGAATATTTTTATTTACCACCCCCGCACCTCCATCGCGAATATTCAAGCTAGCCTCGTAACCGTCCATATCCGGCATTTGACAATCCATTAAAACCAAGGAATAAGGCGCATCCGAAGGTGCCTGCATTAAACTCGCCAACACCTCAACGCCATTAGCAGCAACATCCACTAACGTGAGGCCAAGGTCATTTAAAATATCTCTAGCGACCTCTTGATTCACCTGATTATCTTCCGCAAGCAAGATTCGCGTGTTTAGTGGCCACGCTTTCGACTGAGCAGGCATCGGCTCGTCACTGCGCGTCATGCTTTTTAAATAATGCCGTGTTAACAAGGGCTGGGCTTGACGTAATGCCTCCCCATCTGCGGTAATGACTCGTAATGCATCAAATAGATCCGATGGCGTCGCAGGTTTTGGAAAATATGCGGAAAAACCTAAAGACTGAAAGTACTTAGCATCTCCCTGGTGTGCCATTGAAGTCATCATAACCAGCTTCATGCGAGTAAATCTAGCATCATCGGCTAATAATCCCCCTAATTGAGCGCCATCCATATAGGGCATTTGCATATCCAAAAAAGCAATATCAAAAAAGTCCAAACCCTTTTGTTTAAATCGATTTTCACAACATTGTAGCGCCGATTTAGCGCTATCAGCCTCAACTGTTTTCGCCCCCCACAGCTTAAGCTGTTCACATAGAACGCTGCGATTAGTCGCGTTATCATCAACCACCAATACATTAACCCTACCCACATCCACACAGGGCACCAACTGATGGGGTGCATCACTTTTCCCCACTAATACATTAAATGTAAAGCAGCTACCCTTTGTTAACTCACTAACAACCCGGATTTCACCCTGCATTAAATGGCAAAGTTTTTTGACAATCGCAAGGCCAAGGCCTGTGCCGCCAAACTGACGAGTCGTAGACGCATCTACTTGGCTGAACGAGTCAAATAGCCCCCCTATATGTTCTTCGGGAATCCCCATTCCTGTATCTGAAATTGAGCACTCTATACTCCAACGCTTCTCACTTGAATGAATAAGGTTAACGCGAATAACAATTTCACCTTCTGAGGTAAACTTAATCGCATTGCCAACAATATTGGTGAGTATTTGCCTTAGCCTACCAGGATCGCCGTTTACCATCGAAGTGCCAATTTTCGTAATATCCAATATTAATTCCAAACCCTTCTGCTGCGCTTGATAAGCCGCTCCTTCAACAAACTCCCCTAACATACTGCACAAGTCAAAATCGAGATATTCCAACTCCAACTTACCCGCATCGACTTTAGAGAAATCCAAAATATCATTAATCAAAGCTAATAACGATTGAGCGCTACTCTGTGCCACCTCGACCCTTCGCCGCTGATCTTCACTTAACTCAGTATTACGTAATAACCCCAACATACCCAATACACCATTCATTGGCGTACGAATTTCATGGCTCATACTCGCCAAGAATTCACTTTTAGCATGGTTGGCAGCTTCTGCTGCCTCCTTAGCTTCAAACACAGTTTTCTCGGCTAGCTTTTGATCGGTAATATCCCTTGATAAGCCTAGGATAAATGCATCGCCATTGGATTTTTCAAAACGGATTTTTTTGGTTAATAATGTTCGTCTATGACCATCGGGGAAGGTGATACTCTCCTCAACTTCCGAATAGTTGCCCGCAAACGCTCGTCTATCCTCTTTAAGAAATGCCTCTCGCTCTTGCTCGTCATATTCCTCTAGCGTGGTACTACCGATAACGCCGTCACGCACATCAGAAGGGTAAAGCCCTAAAAAATTATGGTTCGCTTTCACCATGCGAAAATCAGAATCTTTAACAAACAAATAATCAGGGATGCTCTGAATAATAAGCTCTTGAAGCGCCTCGCTCTCACGTAGCGATTTTTCCGACTCTTCTAGCCGTTTGACAGGATTTAAAATCAGCTGACGACCTAAAATACTGAGAAATATATACGAGAGACTTAAACTTACAATAATCGCCAGTGCGATATCTCGAATAAAACCCGATTTCTCTCCCTCAATATCTTTACTGCTAATTAAATACTCCAGCTGCAAACCGGTATCGCCCAATGAGTTAACAGCCACGCTCATAAAATCGGCCTTGTCTGCTACCCCGGAATAGCGCAAATATTCTCCGGTGAGTATAATTGTTTGAGATTCACCCCCAATAATAGATGAGTAGAGATCATCAATACTTTCCGAGAAAACAACAAACAAAACCCCTTCCGAAAACCCATTATATGGTATAGGTACAGCTATTCGAAAGAAGTTCTTATCCCCCCGCTGAATCAAACTAATGGTCTGTGTTCTCGTCCCCTCAATAAGCACATCAAACCAGGCGCCGGTTATCGGCACCTCAGATCTAACAACAAGGCTATTCGCATAACTTGTCGCCCCGGTGATATCCACCAAATGCAAAGCTTCTTGCCTCCCGAACAACTTATAGCCATCTAACATATCAATCAAGTTGGCACGGGAATTACCGGTTCTCATTACACCGTTCACTAACATGGGTTGCCGAGCAAGGTCTTGTAATACTTTAATACGAGTGTCTAAATATTGACTAAGATTACTCACGGCTAACTGGGCTTGTATTTCACTTGTTTTCGCTTGAAAATCTAATAGCGTCCGCTCAGCTCTTCCGCCGACCATCCATACACTAATGCTTACCGACAAGATTAAACTTGCGATGAGAATAAAATAAAACACTCGGCCAGGGGAGAGATGTTTGTTCATGTAATTTAATGAATAGACTTCACTTTACATGAATCCCCGTAACTGGCAATGCATTTGGCATGACTAAAACTCGATCTGCATTATCGTATTGTGCCATGCAAAAATCGTCCAGATCCAACGCTTCATGAGCATCACTATTTGTTTTTGTCCATGGCGAGAATGCTTGCCGATACGTTTTAATCAACCCTTGAACAGGCTTGTGATCACGCTCCAGTGCATGCCTTAACGCTGCACGGTCTTTTTTAACATCCCCAGTCAATGTAACATCTTTTAACGCAGAAATAATAAGGCGAGTCAAATCATACGTATGAATAAATCCAGGTGGCGCAGGAATATCCTCTGCTGTGCGAATAGCACTAGGAAATAACCGTTTAACACGCTCTAATACATCGCGAGTATGCTCACTTGGCTCAGACGAAAAAAATGAAAAACAGGTCTGTATAAAATATAGCGTCAATTTTTCCCTCATCACCTTATCTACCTGTTCATGAAACCCACCACCGGTAATACCCCAGTGACTTATAATAGGCAGGCGTTTTTGCTCCTCAAACGAGATCATTGCCTTTGAAAAGTTCTCCCCCTCAAGCGTATTACCTACAAACAAAATGCAATCAGCGCCAGTTTCAACCACATCCCGAAGAATAATGCGCGCCGCATTTGGGCGGGTATTCCAATTAAACCAAGTGACGGGCGGCTCGCCCTCGAGTTGCGTAAGCAGTGCTTTGTTCATTGTATTTTGATTGGACTTTCCCCACGGAGTATCTTCCAACAGTAAGTGAGGGCGCTTACAGTTAAGCCCGTCTAAAGCGAACTGCCCAATTCGGTAACCCGCTTTAGTATCGTCAATCGACAAGCGAAATACCCAGTTGAGCCCCTTATCAAAGCGTGTTATCGGACCACCGGCGGCCCAAGGCACCATCAACAATACACCTTCGGTATTAATGTACTCCCGAAAGCGAATATAGGGCGGCGAGTGCAAGCCCCCAAGCATAAATAGCGCCTGGGGATCGGCTAAAAACTGTTTCATGTGGAGCTTACTTCTAACACTATTACCGCGATGATCCTTTTCGAGCAACTTCAAGGTATAACCTTGCACCTTATTGCCCACTTCATCCATCGCGGTTTGAAAACCCATTTTCATCGCCATGGCAGACTGTGTATGGCTCGAGTAGTCACTGTCGTGATAGATATACAGGGTTTTATTTTGCGCCACTTTTTGCGCCAACACCGGTGATGATGAGCCAAATAACAAAATTGGAAGGATACTTACCAGCATAATACACTTGCTTTTAAAAAGTGCTTTAGAAGCAAATAAAGCATAATAGATGCCAATAGTGCGGAGAAATAAAAGACGTTTCTTTAATTCTAATTTCACATTTTTCATGGCGTACACAACCTGCTTGATTGCAGCTATTTATAATAGCAAGGATAGCAGTAAGAACCGTACTTGCCCCTATTTTCACCGCAAGCGATAAGGAATCTCCTTGTCTTAACTTAAGCCTACGTTTATTCTTCCTCACAACACCTTAAACATAAACTCAATAACAACTTTAGCAACTGGCAGTACTTCTCCTTATGGACCCTACGCTCGAAACCGTCGTACTCGAAGGCAACCATTCACTCAAAAGCTTGCACTACCAATGTGCAGCTTTTGAGGATGACCACGGCTGGCATTTCCACCCTGAGTATGAAATATCCTACATTGTGCAAGGCCAAGGTACGCGCTTTGTAGGTGACAGCGTTGAGTACTTTTACCCTGGTGATTTAGTCATCGTCGGCCCCAACACACCTCACTGCTGGATCAGCAATGAAGATCACCGCGAGAACGAGATGATTGTGTTGCAGTTTCTTCCCGACTGTTTAGGTGAGCCATTTTTGGAGGTACCCGAAGCCAAAGCGTTTAAGACCTTGCTAGAGCAAGCAAAACGCGGCATGCACTATCAAAATAGCGCTGAGATTCAAGCTCAAAAACACCTAGAAGCCATCGCCCAAAGCGCAGGCCTTATGCGCATCGCCCACTTTATCCAGCTAATCGACAACCTCTGCCAAAGTACAGTCAAAAGTCCCTTAACCAGCGAATTATACTTGACCGACAATCGAGAATTTAACAGTGGTCGCTTAGGTAAAGTAATGAACTACGTCACCGAACATATGGCAAACGAGATTAAGCAAACGGACGTTGCCAAGGTCGTCAATATGACGCCGCAAAGCTTTAGCCGTTTTTTTCGTGCCACCACAGGCCGAACCTTTGTCACATTTGTGAATATGATGCGTATCACCCACGCTTGCCGCCTACTTGCCTCCGGCGATCATGATATTACCTATATTGCATTTGAATGCGGTTACTCGAATTTGTCCAATTTTAACCGACGTTTCTCCGAAATTAAGCAATGCACACCCAGCGAGTACCGCAATAAACATCATATGGTCTTAAAAACTCAACAGGTGTAACACCCCTTAATTAACCTAAGGCACGGCCATTAACCCAAAACACTTAGTACCGTTAAAACATATTGCCTTGTGCGTTCTCGTGTTTTAACAACCAAGTTTTACGTGCCAAGCCCCCAGCATAGCCCGTTAACGATCCATTACTACCAATCACTCGATGACACGGGACAATGATGCTAATCGGGTTTTTACCATTCGCAGCGCCAACCGCACGCATCGCTTTGGGGTTATTCATCGCCTTCGCAACATCACCATAGGATGCTGTCTGCCCGAAGGGTATATGCAGTAGCTGCTGCCATACCGCTTGCTGAAATTGGGTTCCCTCTTGATCAAACGGCAGGTCAAAGCACTCTCGATCCCGATTAAAGTATTCGTTTAGCTGCTCAACCACACGCGAAGTAATGCTACTTTTATTGATATCTCTACTTTCAGACTCACAAAAAATTACTTGGGTAACACCGCGCTCAGATGCGCCAATTTCTAATATTCCGACTGGGCTATTCATATAATCCACGTACATTACATTTGGCTCCACAATTGAAAGGTTAAATAACTTCGCCATGGCGCGGCAAGCTCAGGGTCAAAAAGTTTTTCCGTATCACCCACAGCTTTTTTAACGCCTAATATTAGCAGGATAAAACAGTACATGTATGTCGATAACTTGTGCGTTGCCGAAGACGCTCCTTCGTCCTAATCTTACTGTTACGCGACTAAGCAAATACATTCACCCTCAACGTGAGACGCAACTGTGAAATTTACCACTTTAGCCATAGGGCTTATTTTAACAATATTTCAAACCTCAGCCCATGCAGAGCAACACTCACAAGCGCCCCTCGCGTCAGCGGGTTACACGTTTAGAGATGCCACGCTCCCCATTAACACTCGTGTCGACGACTTAGTCTCACGCTTGACCACCACCGAAAAAATAGAACAAATGTTCAACGACACACCGGCAATCGAGCGCCTCGACATCCCCGCCTACAACTGGTGGAATGAGGCCTTGCATGGTGTCGCACGCGCAGGAGAGGCCACCGTATTCCCCCAGGCTATCGGCCTAGCCGCGACCTTCAATGAGGATTTAATGTTCCGTGTGGCCACGGCCATTTCCGATGAGGGACGCGCCAAACACCACGACTTTATGCGAAACAACGTTAACACCATATATGGAGGCCTCACCTTTTGGTCCCCTAATATCAACATATTTCGTGATCCACGCTGGGGGAGAGGACAAGAGACCTATGGGGAAGACCCATTTTTAACAGGCCGTATGGCGGTTAATTTTGTACGTGGTTTACAGGGTGACGATGAGCATTATTTAAAAACCATCGCCACCATCAAACATTACGCGGTTCACAGCGGTCCAGAAACAACTCGCCATAGCGACGATTACCACCCATCTCCTAGAGACTTGTACGAAACCTATTTACCTGCGTTTCAAACAACCATTAGTGAAACCAATGTCGCCTCGTTAATGTGCGCTTATAACGCCGTGAACGGATCCCCCGCCTGTGGAAGTTCGGAGTTTATGGTCGACATTTTACGTGAGCAAATGGGCTTTGAGGGATACGTAGTATCGGATTGCGGTGCGATCGCTGACTTTTATGACAACACCTCTCACGACTTTGTAGGCTCCCCTGCCGAGGCCGCCGCTCATGCCGTAAAACACGGTACAGATCTCAATTGCGGTGACCACCATGGCAACACCTACACCAATTTGCACTCAGCTCTTCGTCAAGACTTAATCACAGAAGCCGAAATCGACGTCTCAGTCAAACGCCTATTCAAAGCCCGAATGCAACTAGGTATGTTCGACCCGCAATCACAAGTACCGTTTAGCCAGTTAAGTATCGATACCGTTGCCTCCCCCGAGCATATCAACCTTAGCCTACAAGCCGCCGAGCAATCATTAGTATTGCTTAAAAATGACGGATTACTCCCCCTAAAACCCGGCATAAAAGTCGCCGTTATCGGCCCCAATGCCAATAACCCAGGCGTATTAACCGCTAATTACCACGGCAAACCGACACAAGCTGTTACGCCGCTTGAAGGGATTATCCAAAAACTGGGTGCAGAGAACGTTTACTACGCGCCAGGCTCCGCAAAAATCGCTGAGATATATACCCATCATCGCCCCGTCGAGGCGAAAGTATTGTTCCACAAAGACGCCAATGGAAAAATGCAAAGCGGGTTAAGAGCTCACTATGTTCAGGCAGATTTTCGTCGCAAAAATTTATGGCAAGATGATCTCACCAGCATTCCGCCCGAAAGCCCCGCGGCTAAAATGCAACGTGTCGACAGAAACATCGATTTCAAATGGAATAAATCACCTATTGACGAGAGTATCGAGCAAAATTTTGCGGTGCAATGGACGGGCTTCATTCAGCCAGAGAATAACGGTAAATATGATTTTTCAGGCTCAGTATCCTTAAAAATAAACGGGCAAGCTATCAATGCCCCAATCAGTTTAGAAGCCGGTAAAAGCTACGCCCTAGAGGCACGCATTGCCATCCACGACCACTGGCATAGCAATGCACTCGCCCCCTCTGCCATGCTTAGCTGGTTAGATACCAATAGAGACCTCACAAAAGAAGCCATCGCAGCTGCACGTAAATCCGATGTCATCATTTTTATTGGCGGAATTGACGCACGCTTAGAAGGCGAAGAAATGCCATTAGAATTGGACGGTTTTAGCGGCGGCGACCGCACCCACATTCAACTGCCTAAAGCACAAAGCAAGTTACTAAAGAAATTAAAAAGCACAGGAAAGCCGATCGTTATGATTAACGTAAGCGGTAGCGCCATGGCACTCAACTGGCAGAATGCTCATCTAGACGCGTTGATTCAAGCATTTTACCCCGGCGAAAAAGCCGGAACCGCACTGGCAAATATCTTATGGGGCAAGGCCAACCCATCCGGCAGGCTTCCGATTACATTTTATAAATCCATCAAACATTTACCTGCATTTAACGACTACAGCATGGAAAATCGCACCTATAAATACCACAAGCAAAAACCACTTTACGCATTTGGTCATGGCTTGAGCTATAGCCAATTTAACTATAGCGAGATGGTAACGCCTGAACATCACAGTGCCGATGCGACCCTGTCGATTAAAGCCAGCATTACCAATACCAGCGAGATTACCGGTGACGAGGTCAGTCAACTATATATCAGTTTATTAGATAAACCCGGCACCCCAACCCGAGCACTAAAAGCCTTTAAAAGAACCACGTTGACGCCGCAACAAAAATACCAACTTGAATTCACCTTGAAATCCAACGAGCTTCAGTATGTCGATCAACAAGGGCAACTACAACCTTATAAAGGCCGAGTATTAGTCACACTGGGTTCGGGTCAAGAAGGTTATACAAAGCCCAGCGCTATTGTTAAAAAAATCATCACTTTCAGATAACGCTATCTGAACAAAACTAAGACAAGAACCACCAAAACCCAAAAATTAAACATTAGAGCAACCGTAATAATAAAAACACATTTAAAGGATCGAGCAATGCGCCCCGACAAACATGAGCAACACTACAATCTAAAATTTATTATCTACATCAGTGTTACCGCCACTATCGGCGGATTCCTTTTTGGATTTGATAGTGGTGTTATCAATGGCACCATCGACGGCCTACAACAGGCCTTCCAGTCCAACAGCGTTGGTACGGGCTTTAACGTCTCCTCCATGCTGCTTGGCTGTGCCTTAGGCGCATTGATTGCTGGATATATGGCCGACGAGTTTGGCCGCAAGCGCATGTTAATTGCTACGGCGGTACTCTTTATTCTATCCGCCTGGGGTTCAGGTTACGCGTCCAACTCAACTGAATTTATTATATTTCGCATCATAGGTGGCTTAGCTGTTGGCGCCGCCAGTGTGATGGCTCCGGCGTATATTAGCGAGATAGCACCTGCAAACATACGAGGTCGCCTATCCAGCATCCAACAAGTAGCCATTATTTTCGGCTTATTCTGTGCCTTTAGCAGCAATTACTTGTTAGCTAAAACAGCAGGTTCTAGCCTAACAATACTTTGGGCGGAGTTCGAAGCGTGGCGCTGGATGTTCTGGATAGAACTTGTACCTGCCGTTCTATTCTTATTGGCACTACTACCTATCCCTGAAAGCCCCCGCTATCTTGTCGCTAAAGGTCAGCTTATCGAGGCTGAGAAAGTATTAACAAAAATATTTGATGCTGATGAAGCTCACGATAAAATTTCACAGATTAAGCAATCATTAACCAATACACCACACGACAAGCCGACCACAAAGACTAAAAAATTAGGCCTACCCGCCATAGTGTGGGTCGGTATTGGCCTTGCAACCTTCCAGCAATTAGTCGGCATCAACGTCGTCTTTTATTATGGCGCTGTTTTATGGCAAGCCGTCGGATTTTCTGAAAGTGACGCCTTATTTATTAATATAATTTCTGGAGCCGTCAGCGTTGCCGCTTGTTTTGTCGCCATGTTATTAATTGATCGTATAGGGCGTAAGCCCTTACTGTGGATTGGCTCCGCCGGTATGAGCCTAACACTTGCCATTATGAGTATCTGCTTTGCAAATGGGGATATAGACGCTCAAGGGCAATTATCCCTGAGCGACAACCTCGGCATCGTGGCATTAGTGGCAGCACATGCTTACCTCGCCTTTTTTAACGCCTCTTGGGGGCCTGTTATGTGGGTTATGCTTGGGGAAATGTTTAGCAACCGTATTAGAGGATCAGGTCTAGCTATTGCTGGCCTATGCCAATGGTTAGCAAATTTCTCTATCACCATCACTTTTCCGGTGTTACTAACGAGTATCGGCTTAGCTAGCACTTACAGTATTTATGCCGCCTGTGCCGTAATATCGATTGGGTTTGTTGTGTTATTTGTAAAAGAAACCCGCAATAAAGAACTTGAGCAGATGGATGAATTACGCAACGACTCCCCAAAAAACGAGCCCACATCAGAAGCTCCCCAGCGAGCCACAGCGTAGCCCAGGAATAAGCTTAAAATAGAAAGTTGGATTTAAATATGGCAAGTTTTTGGGGTTTAGACAAACACGGCAACGAGGTTTTTACCCATAATTTAAAAGGTAATCAGGGTATGGAGGTGTGCATTAGTAATTATGGCGCAATCATTAAAAACCTGCGCATACCTACTCGTAATGCTTGTGCTATTGATACAGTATTACATTACCCACAGCTCAGCCAATACCTCGATGATCAACATTGGATTGGTGCGGTATGTGGGCGCTATTGCAACCGTATTCAACATGCTAAGTTTAACCTAAACGGTACAGCCTACGCGCTTGATGTTAATGAAAACCCTCACCACCTACACGGTGGTGAGGAGGGTTTTTCAAAGCGCACTTGGACAATAGAATCCACCAGCGAAAAACATATCGCTTTAAGCTTAGTGTCGGTGCATGGTGATCAGGGTTACCCTGGAAAGCTAAATGTCACGGTTGAATATCGCTTACAAGAAAACGATCAAGAGCAACAACTTATTTTTATCTGGAGCGCAACCAGTACTCACGATACCGTGGTTAACCTCACTAATCATGCCTATTTTAATTTAGCAGGCAGCGGTGATATCGCTGAGCACCATTTGCGCATTCCATGCCAATACTACACTCCAGTCAACGGCGACGGCATTCCCCTAGGGGATATATTGCCAGTAGAAAATACCGCTCTGGATTTCACTCAGAGCAGAGTATTGAAAGACGTTATCATGCAGCATAAAGGCTTAGATAATAATTGGCTACACGCCCCAGACGAGGTCAGCAATAGTACGGGTAAAAACACTCTGAAGCACTTCGCAGAATTAGCCCACCCGAGAAGCGGCCTAAGCTTAAACGTACATAGCACGCTTCCAGGATTACAATGTTATACCGGTAACCATTTGGCGGGCTCAAAGGTATTTCGAAACCACCAAGGCATATGCCTTGAAAGCCAGTTCTTCCCGGACAGCCCGAACAACACAAATTTTCCTAGTGCATTTTTACAAAAAGACACATTAACCAAGCACGAAACTCACTATATTTTTGAACAGAGCTAATATTTTCGAACAGAATTAATGTTTTCTAAAAAATTAACCACAAAAACTTATAAATATCAGCCCGACAAAAAGACACAGACAATGACACAAGATACCACTCAAATTTATCAAGAAAAAACATTTATCGGCATCGATATTGGTACACAAAGTGTAAAAGTTATTTTTTACGATGCTCACACACAAGAAATAAAATATTCGTCCCGTTCAGAACTATCATTAAACCAAGAGGCTAACGGTAGCTCTGAGCAACTTGCCGAATGGTGGTTAGATGCACTTGCCAACTGTATGGCAGATATTCCCTCAGAAATAAAAACCAGCGCCGTCGCCATTGGCGTCTCGGGTCAACAACACGGGTTTGTTCCGTTAGACAAAAACGGTAAAGTTCTCGCCCCAGTAAAACTCTGGTGCGACACCAGCACTACCCAAGAGTGCGACGAATTAATGGAAGCGATGGGCGGCAATAATGCATGTGCCGATAAACTCGGCAACCCTATTATGCCGGGTTACACAGCTTCCAAAATATTATGGCTGAAAAAAAATCGTCCTGAGCAATATGACAAGCTACACACCATATTACTACCGCACGACTATCTTAACTTCCACCTCAGCGGCACGCTCAGCATGGAATACGGCGACGCCTCAGGCACCGGCCTACTCAATATTCGGACTCGCCAATGGGATAGCGAAATATTAAATGCCATTGATACAGAAAAAGATTTATTAAAGTGCCTTCCCCCCTTTGGTATATCTAGCACACTCAGCCCCGAAATTGCCGCTCTGTACGGCCTTAATCCTAACATCCCAATTGCCTGCGGCGGTGGCGACAACATGATGGCGGCAATAGGCACCGGCAACGTCGATAACGACGTAGTCACCGTCAGCTTAGGTAGCTCTGGAACAGTTTACGCGCACAGCGACCAAGCGATCATCGATGAACACCAGCGCTTAGCCGCGTTTTGCTCATCAACTAATGGTTGGCTGCCTTTGTTATGCACCATGAATTGCACCTTAAGCACAGAGTTAATCCGCCATTTATTTAACCGCGATATTGAACAGTTAGAGCAGGCCGTAAAAGAGACACCGATAGGCGCTAATGGCGTACTCACCTTGCCCTTTTTTAACGGCGAGCGCAGCCCTAACCTACCTAAGGCAAAAGGGACTATTTTAGGGCTAGATGCATTAAACACCACCCCTGAGAACTTATTACGTTCGGCCATGGAAGGGGCAAGCTTCGGTTTACGCTTAGGAATTGAAGCATTAAAAGATAACGGCATTAAGGTAAAACAAATACGTTTAACCGGCGGAGGCAGTAAAAGTGCAAGCTGGCGACAAATGCTGGCCGACATTTGCGATACCGTCGTGGTACAGGTCTCGCCCGACGAAGGCGCCGCTTTCGGTGCAGCCTTACAGGCACTACACGCATACAGCAACGTATCCGGGAATCCGAAAGACATAAAAACCCTATGTGCGGAGCACGTCAAAATTAACGAGTCTAGCCGCCACGAGCCACTTAAAGAAAGTGTCGAAAGGTATGACGCTATCTATCAAGAATACACGCGAGCGGTCGATGCGATTTCGAGTTTTTATCAGTAACATTCAACCGGCCTAAAAAATACCACAAAACAAATATTACGTTCGACATTTGGAGTCAGCATTATGAGCAGAGAAGTTTTCACTGGTGACCATACCTATTTCCCGGAAATCAATAAAATTGCTTATGAGGGTATCGAGTCAGACAACCCTTTGGCATTTAAACACTATGACGCCCAAACCGTAATCGGCAATAAAACAATGGAGGAGCACCTCCGCTTTGCCACATGTTATTGGCATAGTTTTTGTGGCAATGGTGCAGACCCCTTCGGTCCTGGCACGCATACCCACCCATGGAATAACACCAATGATTCAATGAGTAATGCGAAAAACAAACTCGATGCAGCCTTTGAGTTTTTTAGTAAGCTAGGCACACCTTATTATTGCTTTCACGATCGCGATATGGCACCAGAAGGCAGCTCCGTTAGCGAGTCTGAAAACAACCTACACACCTTAGTTGAATTAGCTCGTGAACGACAACGCAGTACCGGTATCAAGCTGCTTTGGGGCACGGCTAATCTTTTTAGCCACCCACGCTACATGAACGGCGCCGCGACTAACCCAAATTTCGAAGTGCTCGCCCATGCAGGCGCACAAGTCAAAGCCGCACTCGACGCTACAGTCGCGCTTGGTGGTGAGAATTACGTATTCTGGGGCGGACGAGAAGGCTACACCTCACTACTCAACACTAACACTCAACAAGAACTGGACAACTTCGCTCAGTTCCTAACAATGGCGCGCGACTACGGCCGTAAGATTGGCTTTAAGGGATGCTTCTTAATCGAGCCCAAACCAATGGAGCCGATGAAGCATCAATACGACTTTGATGCGCAAACAGTGATCGGGTTTCTACGTCAACACAAACTCGATGGCGATTTTAAATTAAATATCGAGGCAAATCATGCCACCTTAGCAGGCCATAGCTTTGAACACGAATTACAAATGTGCGCAGATGCTGGGCTACTAGGTTCTATTGATGCTAACCGTGGTGACCCTCAAAACGGTTGGGATACGGATCAATTCCCTGTGGATATATACGACGCTGTGCGCGGCATGCTGGTGGTACTTGAAGCTGGCGGGCTTGGTAACGGCGGTTTAAATTTTGACGCGAAAGTACGCAGAGAATCCACAGACGCTGAAGATTTATTCATAGGTCACGTCGGCGCAATGGATACCTTTGCCTATGGCTTAAAAGTCGCCAGTCAATTAATCGACAACGGTGTTCTAACTAAGGCCAAAACCTCACGCTACCAAAGCTTTAGCCAAGGGCAAGGCCAAAAGTTTAGTGAAGGCAGCTTAAGCCTTGAGCAATTGCAAGCCTACGCTCAAACCGCCGGAGAACCCAAAGCCTACTCAGGAAAACAAGAAAGTTTAGAAAATATTATCAATAATTTCATGTTACGCGCTTAAAACAAAAAGCCACCTAAAACATTTTAGGTGGCTTTTTTATAACGCTTATTTTAGATCGCGCTAGATGACTTTAAACAGCTTTAAATACATAGTTAGTTACAGCTTCCCACAAGCGTCCATGAGGCGTCGCTACCGGGAACAGATTTCGTGTACCAATTAGCCGAATATAAATTACCGCCATGCTGCATAGAATCGCCTCCCTCGCTGTGATTTAACTGACCACCAGACCAATCTGCCGCCGTCCAATTAGGGTAAACGTTAATACCTAAGCAAATATCAGTTCCGCCAGAACTTGAACTGCTAGACGAACTTGAACTACTTGAAGATGAACTAGAGCTGCTAGACGAGCTTGAACTTGAACTGCTCGAAGATGAGCTGGAACTGCTAGACGAGCTTGAGCTGCTGGAAGACGAATTTGAGCTACTACTAGAAGAGCTCGAACTGCTGCCAGACGAGTCACAACCCCCGACTAGACTCCAAGAGGCATCGCTTCCTGGGCGCATATTCGTGTACCAGTTTGCAGAATATAGCTTGCCTCCATCCTGCATCAAATCGCCGCTTTCATTGTGGTTAGCCGGGCCACCAGGCCAATCACTAGAAACCCAATCTGGGTAGCTGTTCACACCAGTACAACTCGACGTACCACCTGAACTTGAAGAACTACTAGAAGAGCTCGAACTGCTCGACGACGAACTAGAACTTGAAGAGCTTGAAGACGAACTTGTCGATGAGCTTGAAGAACTGCCCGATTGAGGCTTATAGATTTTGAACTCGCCAGAGGTATGTAGCAAACCCAACATATAAAGCAGCCCATTATAGTAACGGTAGGTACCCGTCGGTACTGGCAACTCCCATAGATCCGTGACAAAATCACGCGCCTCCGGAATATCCGCCGCCAATGCAGCCACAGCATTCATAGCAACGTGCCCTTCCATACGGTAATCCACCTGCGGTTCACCCGCCATAGTATATACGGTCACATAACCATTAACACGACTGTGATAGAAGCTCAGAATGCGATTAGACAACTCAATCGCACGTGAATCTTTCTCAAACCAAGCCCAATCGACCGCAACATTTTGAATCGTACGCATCTGATCAAATGCCGACAGGTGACTGTTCGGGTTGAATGAGGTCACCTTCGGTGTACCGTCAAAATCCGCATATTCAGAATACAGGCCAGTGCTTGGATGAGCCGCTACGGTAAAGAAATCTCGGCTAGTATCAGCAACCGTTAACCAATACTGCTTATCTTGAGTTGCCCAACGCGACCATAACTCATAAAACGCTGGCGTATGATAAGACGGATCTGTATATGCCTCTGAGCCACTATTTGGTGTAAAGACAATCTGATTGGCTTGCGGATTGATCATCGGCACAATAGTCGAGTTGGGCGCTTTATTCACCATCTCATTTAAAATGATATTCGCCTCAGCCGAGTAATCAAGAACCCCCGTACCATTACCCCAGCGGTTAGCTGCAAACATCAGCGCCGTAGCAAAGTACTCTTCACCATCGGGTGCCGGGTTAGGGTCAATCATAGAAAACGGCTCAGTAGTATTGAGCTGCCAAGAAAAGTAATATTTGAGATCACCATTTTGATGTTGCATGTACTGCTTAGAGAACTTCCATAACCTATCAAATGCCGCCTGATCGTCCATCATAACGGCAATAATCATTCCGTAAGACATACCCTCAGAACGAATATCATTAGAGTCAACAGCTTTAATAAAAGCCATATCGCTACCATGATCAAACATAAGCGCTTGGTTATTTGGCTCACCATAAAACAGCTGTTGGTAAGCGCTTTGTACTTTTTGGGTGACTTGCGTTGAATTAGCCACGTTCATTTCAGTAAAGAGATTACGGTGCACACCTGTATTATACGCCGCCTCAGTGAAACCTACCGTCGGCGTAACTACCGACAAAAACGAACATAGCGCAAGCGCTAATCTATTATTCTTCTTCATTGCATCATCCTAGCCTAATTAATTTTTATTATTTGGTTCAGCTAGTTTAGCCCTAGCGACTTACACCAACAACGCGAGGATTACCCCTATATTTGTATAATTTTAACCATAGAAAGCTGACCCATAGGACTTCCCTGACAAGCCAACACCAAAAAAACGAACAAAAAACCACCAGCCAACACAATTTACAACCTAGACTGCTTTTCTGCCAACCGAAAACAATACTCACTCCCTGAATATGTCATAAACCCTCACTTGATATTCCAAGTACAGGTTGAAGCCCACAAATACTCAGAAGAATATCTTTGGTAACCACTTTCACCCTATAAAATAAGGTCATTTCAGAGCTAAATCGCGCGGCAACAATTAAGAACCCCGCTCACACTTCACTTTCCCCACTCAGCCAAATGGCCTTCACAACTTTACAAAACACCTTGCACACGCCCCTTCACTCCATATAGCTATCAACACATCATTAGATATTCATACTTGATAGGCAACACGTCCAAAATGGCTATATCAATTACCCCGCAATATAGTGTAATCACGTGTAATGTCGCTTTTAACCACCTTTAGCTAGACTTAAATCAGGCAACAGAGAATGGATGACAAAAAAGCCACAGTGCAACGCAGGGAGTAAGGTAATGACTACCGCCAGCACAGCAAAGGAAGAGACCGTGGTCAGGAAATGCCAATGGAAACAGACATACGGAGACGGACACAGGGATCAAATTGCGGGATAGAGCCATAAGGATTGGGAGCAAGGACAGGTAATGTTGGCTCATATACGAAGTAGGGATAATTCATTCGAATCGCAGCAGGGAATGGGAATTACTCGGAAAACTCACGTTTTGGTATGACCTTTAAGGTTGGGATTACTAAAACTTGAGCATTCCGGGTAATAGTTCGTATATCCACATGCCATGTATTTCTAATATTTCGCTCCAACCAACCTGGGTTTTTAGGTACCCTCCAAGCTCTACCGCTGTATTGCCTCCCCGCCCCTTATTCGCTAATATTCCTGCCCATCAATCACACCCTCCACCTGAAGCGCTTGATACTGCTCGAACTCATGTCACATAGGCAAAGACTTAAACTATCGCTTGCTGTAACTATTCCAGCGTCCATCGATAGTGTTCAAACGGAAGTCGTTGGCGATAGTTTAGTACGGGTTATTCGGCACAATATGGAGATAAACCCGGTC